>DCIR01000053.1 GCA_002317155.1 Lachnospiraceae bacterium UBA1721 | reverse complement strand
AGCCCTTCGGCAATACCTTCATTGTCTTCAACCAATAATACTTTTGCCATTATATGTTCTCATTCTTTATTGTTTCTATTATATTTCTCTTATTGATTCGTCCAAGAGAAGTACTTATTATAAGGTATACCAAAACGAGCACAACTGCAATGCATATCAGCACAGCTGCTATAGGTGCATGATAAACAATTATTGATCCGTTGGTACACATATAATACCAGGCAGCCAGTGTAATACCAACACCGATAGTCACACCGAATATAAGCGATTTTGCGCTGGTAAATATACTTTCAAGCACTACCATTTTTCTAAACTGCCCATCTGTCATTCCTATGCTTCGAAGTGTTGCAAAATCCTTAGCTCTTAGTTCTGTGCTTGTGCCAAGTGTATTGATAATATTGGTGATACCAATCAATGCGATAACTGCAATAAGTCCATACGCGAATATAGCAATCAAAGTATAGAACGATTTCTCCTCACGCGCATTCTTATCCCTATTGTATATATAGACTTCATCACCAAACACATCGCTGTTTTGTTCTATCATATCCTCTATTTCATCCTGAAGCATATCAGCCTGCTTGGTCTCAATTGCCACCTTTTTTACCGTGCGCTTAAGATCAAGATTCTCCTCTAAACCAAGCTGTTCAAAGGTCGAAGCACTAATAACAATTGCAGGCCAATCTCTCTCAAATCCAAGGCCAAAGGGCGTAGTTTCTGCCTCGAAGCCAACAGGTAAATCAAATACTTTCTTGTTCTTGTCCGGCATATCAGGTTCATCTTCATCAACTGAATAATTAGGATTATATACCGTAATCTGATTCCCATCGTAATCACACGCTCGAATCAGACCGATTTGCTGTATATTCATATAATTGTAGAATACAATCTCACCTGCATTTATATGCTTTTTACAGCTCTTAACATATTCACTGAAGCTGTTATCATCCAATATCCATACCACTATGGTATCGATATTCATATCTGAATCTTCTAATCCCTCACGCTCAAATGTCTTCTTCAGTTCCTTTGAAACATCAATATCATCAAACATCAGCACATTATATGAAATATAAGATATAGCTTCTATATCATTTATGGAATCAAAATAGCTCTCAATATCTTCACACTTCAGCCCATCCCTATAAAAAGACACGTCCAGGTTACTTTTTTCTTCAATATACGAAACACGTGTAACACTAAAGAGCATCGACATAAAATATGACACTACAATAAATGTCACCGTACAGATTGCTATAGACACTACCGAAGTTCTGTACTTACGCTTATTTCTCTTTATATTTTTATAAGCAATAACTCCTCCTATTCCCCATATTCTAGAAATGAGTCTCGGTGCCTTTATCTTCTTTGAATTAATCTTTATCTCATTAGTATTTCTGATAGCCTCGATAGGGCTGATTCTTCCGGCTTTGACGGTAGCACTTAATGAAGATAAATATATTGTAAGTATTCCCAATACTACCGATATTGCTATCGCTATCCATGATACCTCGAATCTTATGATATTGACCTCATAAAATGATTCCGCAAGCAGTACATTACTGATTTTACATAAAATAAATGAAGCTAACAGTCCTAGGCCTATACCTCCGGGCAATCCCATCGCACCGGTTATCAGCGCCTCAAAAGCAACACTCTTTCTGATTTGTCTCCTCGTAGCACCAATTCCCGCAAGCATTCCATACAGACGAATTTTCTCTGCTACAGATATTTCAAAGCTGTTTTTGATGCAATATACAGAAGTGACTATAATAATCAGCCCCACAAATCCCGCAATAGCAAACAATGTTACAAACATTGAATCAATAGGCCATACCCTCTGGTATCTGATAAGCCATGTGTTGAATTCCCAGTTATATTTTGCCTTTGGTAATACATTGCTAAAATAATAGTCCCAATCTTCTTCAGTCACTGAATCATCCCAGCCACCACTATCCAACTCATTGAAAGCCGCGAAATAATCCTTATATTCATGGATACCGAGCATTGATGTAGTAACATCATCAATCTGAGCAAGACCTTTATCAGTAAGTTCAACATATACCTTATCGATGGTTGTACTATCTGCTGTTACACCATCGGTTGCAGAATCTGTTCCGTTGGCAAAATCGTTTCCATCAAATACTGTTACAAATGTATATCCCGGACAAGAGAAAGGCTCAACCGCAAAAGAAGCTCTATCTACCATACCAACGATAGTATATGTATGTTCTACAGAATCTACGATTTCTTCCTCACCGAACTGTAAGTATTCTGTGTAAATATTAAGTTCATATGATTTATCCTCGACATTCTTCTCAACTCTTCTGCCGATATCAAGAGTAATAGTATCTCCTACCTTAAGTCCTGCTCGACCATTTGTATTAACATGGCGGGATATCAATATTTCTGAGCTATTTTCAGGCATTCTGCCATCACACAGGCAAAAAGGAATATCATCCAAAGAATCGATATCATACGATGTCACATAGGCATATGGCTTGTATTCATTTGCGCTGCCCTCAAGCCATGCAAACCCAAGCGAATTCTCAGTATAAACATTGGCAACATAACGATTCTGTCTGAATTTCTCCACATCGCTTGGCTCTACATCCTGAAAGCACACATGATAATTACCATTTTGATTTTTTTCTCTCTCAATGATACTGCTTCTAAAACTTCCTGTGATGGTAAACAGAGCTGTCAGCAATGCTATTGCAAGAACAATACCTATGATCGATACTATTGTTCGTTTTTTATTTAACATCAAGTTCTTGATGACTAATTTTTTTATAATATTCATTTCAATCCCCACACTGAATTTCTAAAATACACAGCTGCTGTGCTGTATTATTTACATAATCTTACCGTCTTCAATCCTGATGATTCTGTCTGTTGCTTTTGCCAGCTCCATATTATGCGTGATCATGATAATAGTCTGGTTATACTCTCTGTTAAAACGCTTAAGTATTTCCATTACCTCATTACCGGACTTGGTATCAAGATTACCTGTTGGTTCATCGGCCAGTAATACCGAAGGTCTTGAAATCAGTGCTCTTCCTATTGAAGTTCTCTGCTGCTGTCCACCCGAAAGCTCATTGGGAAGATTCTTTCTTCTCTCGCTCAATCCGAGCATTTCAAGCATTTTTTCCATCTCGTTTTTATCTACATTTCTTCCATCAAGTTCCATCGGAAGTGAAATGTTTTCCTCTACATTCAGAATAGGAATCAGATTGTAGAACTGATAGACAATGCCAACCTGTCTTCTTCTGAAAATAGCCATTTTATCATTATTAAGTTCAAAAATATCGGTACCGTTTATATACACCTTACCAGATGTAGGCTTATCCACGCCTCCAAGAAGATGAAGCAATGTTGATTTACCGGAACCACTTGCCCCGACTATTGCTACGAACTCCCCTTTCTCAACAGAAAGACTTACATTGTCCAGTGCTTTTACAGCATTGTCATTTGATCCATATATTTTTGATAAATTCTCTACTTTTACGATTTCCATTATTTTGCCGATCTCCTTTATTACAAACATAATTTCAGCTTACAAAACATATTTTAAGCATGTAAAGTTACAGCTAAGTTACTTTAGACAGATAAATTGCTGTTTTGTGAGCTTTTCTGCAAATATTTAACGCG
>DCIR01000006.1 GCA_002317155.1 Lachnospiraceae bacterium UBA1721 | reverse complement strand
ATACAATTGTTGCCATACTTGGTGGAGAAGGGAACAAAATATTGCCGCCTTGTGGTAATTGTCGTCAAATGATGTATTGTTACGACAAAAACATGAATGT
Source organism: Lachnospiraceae bacterium UBA1721 (assembly GCA_002317155.1). Classification (GTDB taxonomy): domain Bacteria; phylum Bacillota; class Clostridia; order Lachnospirales; family Lachnospiraceae; genus AC2028. The sequence goes on along the minus strand of DCIR01000006.1, from coordinate 7,502 downwards.
TATTGTTGATGAGGACACCAAGGTAAATATTATGGAATTGTTGAAGTATCCTTGCAATTAAGCAAGTTTGAAAGGTTTGTAAATAAATTTGGTGAAATCAGAAGAAACGGAACTGGAAAGAATGAAGATTGAGATAAAATATGTAACAGAGAATGATAAAGAATTCTGGTATTCCTTGGATGGACATTTGCCAGAAAAAGAATTTGAAAAAAAGGTACGAGATAGACAAGGATATGTATTGTATGTAGATGATGACCCTAAAGGATTACTTCGCTACAACCTGTTTTGGGACAATACTCCTTTTTGCACCATGCTGTTTGTGGACTGGTCTTGTCAAAAAAATGGCTACGGCCGCACAATGATGGAACATTGGGAAAATGATATGAAAAAGCAGGGCTATGGTATGGTTTTGGTGTCAACTCAGGTAGACGAGGAGGCACAACATTTTTATCGTAAGCTCGGTTATAAGGATTGCGGTGGTTTTACAATTGATATTCCGGGTTATGAACAGCCAATGGAAATGTTCATGAGTAAGGCATTGGAGTAGGATAGACTTACCATATGCTTCATGTACTTCACAGAGAAACGGTGATAGTTATTCAAGAGATAGCTTCTCCCTCTTTGGAGCGCTCCACAGGCTGCTATCGCTAATAAGTAGGGCTATCGCTTGACTAGCTTATCAGATTCTGAGTGTATGAAACTAATTGGGCTTAGTCGAAATACTTATTATAAATACAAAAAAGATTTGAAATATAATGCTGTATAGAATAGTTTGATTTATGATATTAGTTAATAGGTGAACAGTAATGTTCAATAGTGTTGAAGAGGGGCTATGGCACAGAGAACAGTTGCATTATATAAAGGTAAATATATAGGAATAGAGTCGATATACACGGTTATAAATGGTCGCCAAATCAATATTCCTGAGAAATTGAAAGAACTGAGAGTAAAGAGTCAGAATAATGAATTATTCTGTCCCTGTGGTTGTGGAACCAATCTTATTCTTGTTGCAGGTGATAAAAATCTTCGTGAGCAACATTTCCGTGAGAAAAATGGTACCGGTGAATTTGACTGTACCATGCCATCAGAGGGAAAGGTCTCTGTTGATTCTAAGATTGTATTAAAGTGTTGGCTTGATGATAAATTAGCTATGCAAGACATAGAATCACGAGTGCCAATAGACACAGTAGAAGAAACTATAAGAAAACCTGAGTTTACATTTCTTTCCTATGAGAGAAAGATTGCTATTAGATATTGGCGAACAAGAGCTAATATTATTGATGATAAGTTGGATGTTCTTAATGGTAATCTAACAGGAATAAAGGTTATTTATATAGTTGATTCTTCTAATGGTGGAACTGAAGGGCAATATCCGGAGGCGCTTATGAAACTACAGGATAAGCAGGGGTATTGTTTACTGTTATTGGTCGAAGAATCAGATTATGATAAGGCGTATCTAAAAGCAGTTTTTTATGATAAAGATATAGATGGACTGTGGACAGAAAATTGCTTTGCAGAAGGAAAACTAAAAGATTATTTGATTGGTATAGATAACAGTATTATTAAAAATGGAGAATCTTTAGATAATCTGTTGGTTAATGCCCGTAGTCAATTTGAGCAGAAAAAGCAGCAAGAATTAGAAAGACGTGAGGAAGAGAAGTGTTTACGCGAGGAACAATATCAAAAGGCAAAAGAAGAAGCTGAAAAAAGAAGAATACAATATGAGCGAGAGCAGGAAGAAGCAAGAAGGAAAATTCAAGAGCAAATTGATGCTGCTGAAAAGAGGCGAATTGAAGCAGAACAAAAAAGACAGGCTGAAATAGAACAGCAATTGATAGAAAGAGATAAACGTGAGAAGGAATTCCAAGAACTTCTTAATGTTGATTTCGTGACATATCCAAAGCAAATCCGTGATGCCAATAATAACAGATGGATTAAATGTGAATTCTGTGGCAAAGTGGCAATGGAAAAAGAGTTTGGATCATATGGTGGTCCGGGACATATAAATTTAGGAATATGTAAAGAATGCGATGCTACAAACCCTTTAGTTAAGCAAAGAACTGCAGATTTGAGTAATACACTACGTAGGAAATGAAGTAAGTTGGGAAGAATTATAATAGGAGGGAGAAAAATCATATGGAAGAAAAAGAACTCTATTTTATATATAAGGATAAAGATGATTATGCTCAGTTTATGAGCCTTTTAGAAAGCTATAATGTATCCGATAACGAGAAAACGCTGAATCTTAAACTGGTTAATTATCCGGATACTCTCTATTTATCAGATGGACTTAAGGCAAATCAGAAAGCATTATTTGTTGGCGAGATTGGAGATTCAAGCAGTTCAAAGAAAAATGTTGAGTACATTTTTAGTAAGTATGGAGTACGTTACGGATGGTCAGGTCCTAACCGTGCTTATATTGATATAGACGATAAACTTGTGAAAGACAAAAGAGTTTATGAGGCATTTATAGAGGAGTTTACACAGCTTCCGGTTATGTATGCCAGAACAGAGGATGCAACTCAGAGAAATAAGCTTGGCAGATTTTTTAAGACATTCATAGTGCCTATGGGATTTATAAGAACAATTGCTGAGGTAAATATGGATGCAGCAGCTGTTAGAAAACAGTTGCGAGCTTATGCTTTGATTATGTTCTTTAATAATCATCTGCAGGAATTCCTGATGAAAAATTAGAGAGAGATTCTATTTAGAAAGGCGTATTTATTATGAAATCATTAATTTCATCTAAGATTAAGTTGGTAGCTGTATTATTATCGTTTGTTGTTATCCTTACAGCCTGTGGAGGATCTGCTAATTCGGTGAATTTTGAAAATCCTAATAAGGCAATTGATGCTTACGTGAACGGTCAGAATATTGTTGGCTTAACAGTAGAAGTTAGGGCAACTTTGTCAGATACCGGCTCAGAAGATATAGCATGTAGTTTCTATTCTGAAGGATATAATGGAAGTTTTAAGGAAAATGTTTTGGTGTCAGGATACGGTGCTATTGAGATTGAAAAGGGAAAATCATACATAGTAAAAATTACTGAAGTCAGAAAGAGTAATAACACATACGTAATCATAGGTGATTTCCAATAGGAAGCGCGATATATTAATTACTTATCGTGTGCCTGAATTGTGTGGGTGAGATGCCCTCATAACGTTTAAACATTTTGCAAAAATAACTAGGGGTGCAGAATCCACATTCGTAGGAGATATCTTCAATTGTTCCTGAGGAATTTATCAATAATTCCTTTGAATACTGTAGTTTCTTTTTAGTGATATATTCTATTGGGCGGGTGTGAAGTGAGGTGCGAAACAAAAGACACAGATGTTGTTTCGTTATATTACATAAGTTGCATAGTTCATCCATCCCAATAGATTCCTTAAAATGCAGGTTTATATAATCGATTGCTTTAATCAAAGCAGGATTATGTATGGCTGCATTTTCTTTATGTGATATAAGTCTGTTAAATTCTATGAAAAAATCATACAAGTATCCCGATGCACGATAGTTTCCATACAAAGAATCCGAACGTAGTGACTCATGCATAGAGTGGAAAATGGTTTCAAGTGCATGTGTTTCAGATAATTTATATACTTCAGGGTTTGTAAGATGGAAGTGTGACAATAAATCAGGAAGGGCATTGCCGCCCGGTACAATCCAGTGGATGTCCCAGATATCTTCGTTTGCGTAATATTCGTGAGGATAATTGGCAGGAAGAAATATAGCGGTATGGGGGAGAATTATGTGTGTGACATTGTCGATAATAAGTGTGCCGCTGCCTTTGGTACAGAATAGTATCTGATCGCAGGGGTACCCGTTATTTCTGAGAATATGCTCCTGACAATCCTGGTGTCCCATATTAATAAGATACAATGGAAGATTCTTTTCTTCACCGATAATAGGATAATCACAATAAAACAAAATATCACCTCAATATTCATATTGTTATATAAACATAATAATGTTTAATGACAGAACAGTCAAAGAAAATTATAGTTATTGATAAATAAGAGCAAATACATATAGTTTGTAACAAATGAGTTGAATTTTCTATATGGTCTACATTATAGGAGGGCTATTAATGGTTGCGGACGATGAAAAATTAGTATCAATAACACCGACACAAAGACAGATTGAGTTTCAAGAGTTGGAATTCTATGCGTTTATTCATTTTACGGTAAATACATTTACGGATAAAGAATGGGGTGACGGAAAAGAAAATCCCGGCATATTTAATCCCGAAAAGCTCGATGCGGAACAGTGGGTTAGTAATATAAAAGCAGCAGGAATGCGTGGACTGATTTTAACATGTAAGCATCATGATGGCTTTTGCTTGTGGCCCAGTAAATATACGAAGCATACGGTAGCAGCTTCACCGTATAAAAATGGAAATGGGGATGTGGTTAAGGAAGTTTCGGAGGCTTGCAAAAAGTACGGAATTAAATTTGGAATTTATCTTTCTCCGTGGGACCGAAACTGTGAACTGTATGGCAGAGGTAAAGACTATGATGATTTTTTTATAAATCAACTTACTGAATTGTTGACAGGCTATGGAGAGGTTTTCTCTGTATGGTTTGACGGAGCATGTGGGGAAGGCCCCAATGGCAAGAAGCAGTATTACGATTGGGAGAGATATTATCAAAAAATAAGAGAACTTCAGCCGAATGCCTGCATTTCTGTGTGTGGACCGGATGTAAGGTGGTGCGGTAACGAGGCGGGACATACCAGAGTAGCCGAATGGAGTGTGGTGCCGGAACGTGCTAAGGATAGTGAGATTATTGCTGAAAACAGCCAGCAGGAAGATTCTGAGGAATTTAGGTTAAGAAGGGTGGACGCGCGAGATGAGGATTTGGGCAGCCGAGAAATTCTAAAGGATGAAGAAAAACTCATTTGGTACCCTGCTGAGGTAAATACTTCCATTCGACCCGGATGGTTTTATCATGAGTATGAAGATGATAAGGTAAGACCACTGGAGGAATTGCTGCATATTTATATGAACTCCGTCGGAGGGAATGCCACATTTTTGCTTAATATACCACCTACAAGAGATGGCTTGCTTCATGAAAATGATTGCAAAAGACTGCATGAAATCGGAGAAGCGTTACAGAGGATATTTGCCAACAATTTGTTGGATGAGGCGCTGATAGAGTCAAATGGTATCGAAACAGATAATATTAGGATAGACAACTATGAAGCCAAGATGTCGGGACTAGCCGACGGGGAGACCGTTATCAGTGCAAAATGGCAGGAGCAGGTTTGTGTCGAAACGATTGTACTAAAAGAGGATATTCACTTTAGTCAGAGAATAGAAAGCTTTGCAGTAGAAGCGTTTGTAGACGGTGAATATAAGACTGTGTACGAGGGAACAGTAGTAGGACATAAACGAATTGTAACACTTGAAAGAATTGTTACTGATGCGATTCGTATTAGGATAACTGACAGTAGAAAAGAGCCGATTATTTCCTTTATGGGAATATATGGACAGAGTGTGTCAACTCAGTGATGAAAATTATGAAGAAACATGAAATGATTCGCATTTCATAAGCAGGAGATATAAGATGAATTTAGAAAAAATAGCATTACCTGGAAGCGCAAAAAGCAAAATGATTTATCATGAAAATCCCGATGAATTGCATATCAACACATTGTATAAGCATGCATATTTTATTCCTTTTGATAGGGAACAGAATTCTTTTGCAAACAGAGAAGAGTCTGCGTATTTCGAGTTACTCAACGGAGAGTGGGGCTTTAGATATTTTGACAGTGTGATTGATCTTGAGGATGATTTTACGACAATTATTCCCGAGAACACAATTCCTGTACCTTCCAATTGGCAGCTGCACGGGTATGATAAACCTCAGTATACAAATATCGCGTATCCTATTACTTTTGATCCGCCATACGTCCCGGATGAGATACCTGTAGGTGTATATAACAGAGAGTACGAGTACATCCCTGATGGCAAGGACAGGATATTGGTATTTGAGGGAGTGGACAGTTGCCTGTATTTATATATAAATGACAGTTTTGTAGGTTATTCTCAGGTGTCACATTGTACCTCTGAATTTGATATTACACCATATTTGGTTGCGGGAAATAACAGAATCACTGTAGCGGTATTGAAATGGTGTGATGGAACTTATCTTGAGGATCAGGATAAGTATCGTATGTCCGGCATATTCCGTGATGTTTATGTGCTGAGCAGACCGAAGAAGCGTTTGCGCGATTATGTTGTAAAAACAATTCTTAACAGAGAAAAGACGGCAGCAGACTTGGAACTTACCGTTTCCGGAGTAGATGTAACGGTTGAATTGTCTGATCCGGCGGGAAATACGATTGCCTCAATCGCGATATGTGATGGGGATACGGGAATAATCCATGTGAATGAACCGGAGTTGTGGTCTGCTGAGGTACCGACACTTTATGATTTAAAGATAATCGCAGAGGAAGAACTTATTGGTGAAAAGGTAGGTTTTCGTGATATTGCAATTGAGAACGGAGTGGTAAAAGTAAACGGAGTTCCCGTTAAATTCAGAGGAGTAAATCGCCACGACAGTTATCCTGACACAGGCTTCTACTGTACAGTAGAGCAAATGAAGATGGATATTGTGCTGATGAAGAAGCACAATGTTAATGCTGTGAGAACCTCTCATTATCCAAATTCACCGTTATTTTATCAGTTGTGTGATCAATATGGCTTATATGTGATTGATGAAGGTGATATGGAAACCCATGGCTGCGTTGAAGTTTATAATGATTTCAGATGGTCATGGGCAGACGGTTATAACGGCATTGCCTTGCTTGCATCTGATGAGCGCTTCCGGAAGGCTATTCTGGATCGTTCGGAAAGCCTGGTAAAAAGAGATATCAATCGCCCCTGTGTGGTATTTTGGTCATTGGGCAACGAGAGCGGTTATGGCACAAATATGGAGGCGGCGGGCAAACTTGTTAAGGAGCTGGATACTACCAGACTTCTTCATTACGAAAGCACTCATAAACTGGATGATACCTCAGATGCTGTTTTGGATGTTGTATCGCAGATGTATACCTCACCGGAGGATATGAATAAGTTTTTGGAAAATAAAGAGGAGCAGCGTCCATTTATTCTGTGTGAGTATTGCCATGCAATGGGAAATGGCCCCGGTGATTTAGAGGATTATCATAATGCATTTCATTCAAATGAAAGATTCTGCGGTGGTTTTATATGGGAGTGGAGTGACCATGCACCTATTTTAGGGACAACACAGGATGGTAAGGTGATGTATGGTTATGGCGGTGATTTTGACGAACGCCATCATGATAATAATTTCTGTATGGATGCACTTACCTATCCTGACAGAACGCCACATACCGGTTTGCTGGAGTTAAAACAGGTATATCGCCCTATTCGAGTTATGAAGGGTAAGACTGCAACTGAATTTATTTTCAAGAGTTACCTGTGCCATGGCAAGGTAAGTGACTTTGCGGACTATTATTATGAAATATCTTTTGACGGT
>DCIR01000041.1 GCA_002317155.1 Lachnospiraceae bacterium UBA1721 | reverse complement strand
ATATAGCAGTAAGAGAATAGAGAAAGACACAGCAATATTAGACAATAGTGGTCTGTAAGTGATATTATTTAATCGTAAAGTATATGTAATCGACAGAGGATTAAGATGGTTTTTAGTTCTGTTATTTTTATATGGGTATTTTTGCCCATAGTCTTAATTGCATATTATGCGACAGGAGCTATCTTCCGTAATATGAAGGATGGCGGGCAGCGTGCCAAGAATACAGTTCTTCTTGCTTCCTCAGTCATTTTTTACGGTATGGGCGGATACAAGTATCTGTTGCTTCTGCTCGGTGTGTTATTGGTTAATTATGTCGGCGGACTGCTGGTAGACAAAGGAGCTGGCAAGAAGCAAAGAACAGCTGCATTGTCAGTGACAGTCGTACTCAATCTGGCCGCGCTGTTTTTCTTTAAGTATCTTAATCTTTTTGTACGAATCTATGACAATGTCACGTACTCAGCAAATGGAAAGGCGACCTGGGCTGAATGCTTTGACAATATGCTCAGACTTAAGAGTACCGGCGAGCTGGAGTTCGTAGATATAGTACTTCCTATCGGAATTTCATTTTATATTTTTCAGTCTATTTCATATGTTGTGGATGTATATCGCAAGGACGCTAAGCTGCAGCGTAACTTTCTTGATTTTTCATTGTATGTATCATTCTTCCCACAATTGATAGCAGGACCTATCGTAAAGTACAGTGATGTAGATGCAGCCATCAGAAGCCGTAAGGAGTCAGTTGCACTTTTTGGTGAGGGTGTGAGCAGGTTTATCTATGGTATGGCGAAAAAGGTACTGATTGCCAATACTGTGGCAGCTGTGGCTGATGAAATATGGAAAATTGATACGGAGTATCTCGGCGCAGGTGTAACCTGGCTGGCAGCAGTGTGCTATACATTGCAGATTTATTTTGATTTCTCAGGATATTCCGATATGGCAATCGGTCTGGGAAAAATGTTTGGTTTTAACTTCAGAGAGAATTTTAACTATCCGTATATTTCAGGCTCAGTACAGGAATTTTGGAGAAGATGGCATATATCTCTTTCAACATGGTTTAAGGAGTATGTATATATACCTCTTGGAGGAAGCAGATGCAGCAAGGCCAAGCTCCTTAGGAATATTTTTATAGTATTTCTTCTTACCGGAGTGTGGCACGGTGCAAACTTTACTTTCCTGATTTGGGGATTGATGTATGCGTTATTGCTTATAGTTGAGAGGCTATTCCTTGGCAAGATATTAAAGATTAAGTGGGTCAAGCCGCTTGCGCACATTTACGCGCTGTTCGTGGTTATAATCGGATGGGTAATATTCAGATCGGATAACATAGTATATGCGCTTGGATTTATCAGTAAAATGTTTACTGCGGGCAATGGTGAATATACGGTGTTCTCGTTCATCACCGTGCGCAGTACTATAGCTATGTTGGCCGGTATTTTACTCAGCTTACCTATATTTGCAGGTATCAAAGCAGGGGTTGCCAAGCTTCCTAAGAAGACTCAGGGTGTACTTAATTTCATGGAGACTCTGTGGCAGATTTTGCTGTTGGCATATTCAATAATGGTAATTGTAAGCGGATCATATAATCCGTTCATATACTTCCAGTTTTAAGATTCGATTTGAATCAGAGGATTGAATGAAGAATTATAAATTTAAGATAATCGCATTTATCGCTATTTTGGTAGTTCCGACGATCGTATGGTTTGGGATTAAGTATATCAGTCCCTCGACATACGAAAAGTTGAACTACGATTTGGGCGAGAAGCGAGAGAGAACTACAATTGAATCGATTGATCAGCTTGCTTCGTCGGGAGATGTTCTTGCTGCGTATTTTGCAGACAGAGCACCTTTCAGAAGTTCGCTTGTGTCCTTGTATCAGAAGACCAATACCAAGCTTGAGGAAAAATATGATAACGAACTTAAGCCTGCTATTATGGCATCATTGTATGGTACAAGTATAAGTGAAATAGACAGCGATGATACTGCATTTAATGAATTGTTTGGAGGAGACACCCAGGCGGATTCGCAGGGAAGTACATCGGATAATACCGGCAGTAATGGTGATGATTCGAGAACTGACGATTCGGAAGACGGTTCGGGCAATGAGGAAGAAGTTCATGTGCATGATTGGGTATATGCAGGTGGACAGGATGCATCGGTTGACAGCTGGGGATACAGTATTTATTTTTGCAGTACATGTAATTTGGTAGAGTATCGTGACTGGCAGAATAAGCTGGTTGATGAGAGCTATCTGGCTCCGGTAGTGGTCAATGACACGACAATAATGGGAAGAAACGGATGGCTTTTCTTGTACGGTTATGGAAATATCAGTTATTACAAGGCTGAAAATATCATGACCGAAGAAGAGATGGATTCGTATATGCAGACTTTGCTTACTCTCGATGAATTATGTCAGGAGAGAGGCATTAAGCTTGCGATATCAATTGCTCCTAATAAGGATCAGGTCTATTCGGAATATATGCCGACATATACTGTACTGGATGAGTACAAGAGAACTCAGAGACTGGTAGATTACATTAAAAATAATTCTGATCTGGCTATATCATATCCGATCAGTGAATTGGAATATTGCGACAGATATTGGAAGATATATTATAGGTACGATACTCATTGGAATCATGTTGGTGGATTTATCGGAGTTCAGGCTTTGTATGCATCGTTAGGTATGGAGGTTACTGATCCGACGACGATTCCGGTAACTCAGTATGACTGGGGAAATGTAGGCGATTTGATTGATTTGGCGGGAATAGATGCTTCTTCATATGCAGTGGATGTCGATTATCATATCTGGTATAAAGATGAAGTGGAAATAACCAATGAGCTGGGTGTAGATTACAATATTGCCAACATATATAAAGCACAGTCTGATTGTGGGAACGACGAAAAGCTCGTTCTTATCGGAGATTCTTACAGAATTAATATGATACAGTATCTGGAAGCGGATTTCGGACAGAGCGCGTTTTATAACAGGGAGGTAATTAATTCAGCTAATGACGATATCCTGAATTGCGATGTGCTGGTATTGCAGGCGAACGAGAGAAACGATGCAAGAATCATTACCTCCGCGCAGTATATCATTGATCTATTTACGAATCAGTAGAGAAGTATCATTGAATCAGTAAAGCATCACGGAATCAAATCAGTAAATGCATCATAAAATTAATAGAAATGTAATCTAGAGGTAAGCTTCAATATTAATTGTTAGCTTACCTTTTTTTGTTGTGGTGGGGTCTGATATTACCTTAAATTTGCCATATCCTCTGGCATTTATGACATCACCGAGAGAGATTGTTTTGGAATTATTTTCACAGAGGCGTCCGTTTATAAATACTTTGCCGGCTCTAAATAGCTCCAAAGAGTCATTTCTGGAGAGGTTGTATACTTTTGAAATCATCGCATCCGCGCGCTCTGAAGCTACCTGTATAACCATTTGTTTTGGCTCATCGTGAGGAAATTCCGCAGCTTCGGTGATGCACTTGCATTTAACATGTGTATGCTTGACCTGATCGAGGTTTTCACAGATAAAATCAGCCATAGAATCCAGGCAGAACAGATAGGCCTGCTTATCGCCAGCCTTAATATCGCCGAGCACACTTCGCTCGATTCCCAGATTCATAAGCGCACCGAGGAAATCTCTGTGTGAGAGATTATCTGCAAATTTTTCCATAAGAGGTGTGATGTGTATGCAAACGATGGGTGGCTCCTGAGTATATCCCAGAGCTTCTTCGTTTCCGAAGCGTACAAGCATTCTTTCTGCGGAATCATAACCGCCAAAAAGCTTGGGGCATGCGTAAGCAAGCTCTCTCTCGATAGAATAGTAGGCATCTATTTCAGCGATAGAAAGAAAGCTGCTGAAGGTATACATATCCTGTTTATATGATCTGTCAGCTAAATCGCGCAGATGCTTTTGTACAAGGGTGATCTCATCTTTGTTGTTCATGTGAAAATCTCGATAAGTGATTGTTAATGTTAGTTAATTCCGGTAACAGTCAATTGGGGTAATAACTAAAACGTATACATTGGATTTAGTTGCATCCGAATTCGATAGTGTAAGTATTCTCGAAAACTTCTCCGGGGGCAATGGTATTGCCATATTCTCTTATGGTCAGATCACCTT
>DCIR01000063.1:49251-49548 GCA_002317155.1 Lachnospiraceae bacterium UBA1721 | reverse complement strand
GTAGCACCCGCAGCACAGCCCGCAGTTGCACCTGCAGTAGTTCCTGCAGCACAGCCCGCGGTAGCACCCGCAGTAGTTCCTACAGCACAGCCTGCAGTAGCACCTTCAGTAGTTCAGGTAGCACAGCCTGCAGCTCCTGTGGCTTTACATACAGCACCTCAGCCTAATCCTCAGCCTTTGAGACAGGCTCCTCAGGTACAGAACGCACAGGTACAGAATACACCTGCGCAGGCTAATCCTCAGGCAGTAGCTCAGCAGCCCAGACAGGCAGTTCCCGCGCAGCCTCAGATGCAGCCC
>DCIR01000063.1:49054-49227 GCA_002317155.1 Lachnospiraceae bacterium UBA1721 | reverse complement strand
CAGCACAGCCTCAGGCACAGCCCGGATACCCTGTACAGCAGCAGGCTCGTCCCGGTTATCCCGTACAGCCTCAGGTTCAGCCCGGATACGCAGCACAGCCCCAGGCTCAGCCCGGATATCCTGTACAGCAGCAGGCTCGTCCCGGATATCCCGCGCAGCCTCAGATGCAGCCC
>DCIR01000063.1:0-49034 GCA_002317155.1 Lachnospiraceae bacterium UBA1721 | reverse complement strand
CAGCACAGCCTCAGGCACAGCCCGGTTATCCTGCACAGCAGGCACAGCCTCAGATGCAGCGCAATTATTTGATACAGGCGGATATACAGTCAAAAAAAGTTAAGAACACCCACGGTCCCGGCGAAGTAGAGCTTCTTAAGAATATTAGACTTAATATTGAGGAAGGTTCACTCATCGCATTACTTGGTACTGCGGGTGCTGGTAAGACCACTCTCATGGATATTCTGAATGCCTCACATCCTGATGGTGTTACAGGTCGAGTAACTATGGACGGTCAGGATTTGATCGCCAATGCTAAGAGACTTAAGGATACAATCGGTATCGTTACTCAGGATACTGTATTTTATCCCAGCCTTACCGTATTAGAGCAGATCAATCAGAGTGCAGAGTTCTATCTTTACGACTACACCAGAAAAGAGCGTAAGGAAGCAGTTGATACACTCATCGGTAAGTTTGGAATGACTCCCAAGCAGAAGAGCCTTATTGCTAACTGCTCAGGTGGTGAGAAGAGACGTGTTCATATCATGATGACCATGATTTCAGACCGTCGTGTATTCTTCATGGATGAGCCCGATGCAGGTCTTGATCCCGGTAATAAGAAGAACATGTTCTCTATTCTTCAGAACATGGCTCATGACAAGGAAAATCCCAAGACTATCCTTGTTATCATTCACGACGTAAGTGAACTTGATATGTTTGACCAGGTAATTATGCTTCGTAAGTTTAACAATGTAGGACGCCTTTCATTTGCAGGCTCTCCTCAGGAAGCAAAGCAGTATTACGGAATCAAGGAATATCAGCAGATGTATGAAAAGATTAATCAGGATGTTGACGGAAGCAAGTACCTGATGGGAGGAAATTAGTAAATGGCTGAAGGAAGAGTAATTTCAGTTAATAAGCAGTTTCAGATTCAGATGAACACATATCTGAAGCTTTTGTTCAGAGACAAGAAGGGCATTATCGTTTCACTTTTGTTCCCTATTCTTGCAGATGTTATTATCGTATGGATAACCGGTAAGAATATGTTCGTGGACTACGAGGGAACTCAGCCCAGCGTATTCGTTATTGTCAGTGCAGCTATTTGGGCAGGACTTTTCAATACTGCGCAGACAATGGTAAGTATCAGAAAAAATATCAAGCGTGATATTGATTCGGGCTTAAGCCTTGGACCCTATGTTGCATCAAGAGCGATTGTACAGTTTTTCCTTTGCGCACTTCAGTCTATAATCATGACTGCAGCATTCCCTATTGCAGCTTTGGTTTATGGCAATGATATGCTCGAGTACGGACTTATTTTCAACGGTTCTGTTGGCGCTATCGTTGAGATTTTCATCAGCATGCTTCTTCTTACCTATGCAGCTGACCTTATGGGACTTGTACTTTCAAGCTTTATCAAGAAGGCAGAGACAGGAAGTACACTTACTCCTTACATCCTTATTGCACAGCTTATTTTCTCAGGAAGCCTTTTCGAGATGGAAGGTGTTGGTAAGGTGTTCTCATGGCTCATGGTTAGCCGTTGGGGTAATGAATCAATCGGTGCTATCTGTGGACTTGAAACACTTGAAAGCCGTTTCATGATTGATATGTCACAGGCTACAATCGAACCTAATTCTATTAAGATTGACCCTGTTACACTTGCAGTTGATACTTCTAAGGTTGTAATTGATACTTCAGAATGCGGACATCATGCGAGAGAGAATGCAGCAGATATGTATGCTGGATCTCCCGGACATCTTCTCCTCACATGGGGTATTCTGATTTTGTTCTGTGTTATTTTTGTAGTCGCTTCAAGAATCGCACTTAACGGTGTTAAGAAGGACGACAGATCATCAGGAGTATAATTTTAGATTTATAGATTGTTATTATGAAGCGTTCAGGACGATGGCTTATACCACAGTTTCTGGACGCTTCGAACATTTATGACATAGATGTGAGGATTGGTATGTATATTATTGTGGGACTCGGTAATCCGGGCAGGGAATATGAAAATACAAGGCACAATGCCGGCTTTAAGGTTATCGATGTTTTGGCAGAAGAAGCAGGAATATCCGTAGCTGAAAAAAAGCATAAGGCACTGGTCGGAAAAGGAATGATTGACGGCGAGAAGGTTGTTCTTGTTAAGCCGCAGACATATATGAATCTTAGCGGCGAAAGTGTCAGAGAGGTTATTGATTTCTACAAGGTAGATCCTTCTTCGGAGCTGATTGTAATATCTGACGACATTGATTTGGACGTTGGTCAGTTAAGAGTCAGACCTAAGGGAAGTGCCGGTGGACATAACGGTCTTAAAAATATAATTCTGCACCTTAGCAGTGAGATATTCCCCAGAGTACGTGTGGGTGTCGGAGCAAAAAGAGCCGGAGCAGACCTGGCGGCTCATGTGCTTGGAAGCATTGACAAGGAGCATGCTGAAGAGTATTCTGAAGCAATCGCCAATGCGGCGGCAGCGGTTAAAACCATAATGTCGCAGGGCGTTGATGTAGCAATGAACAGATTTAACGTTAAGAAAAAGTAATTTTCACATAAAGAAAAAGTAGTCTATTTTATGAAAGCATTATTCTCACCGCTTGAAGAACTTGCGGATTATCAAAGCATTAAAGATGCTGTAAAAAGAATAAAGGGAAGCGAAATTATATCGCTTACAGGTTGTGTAGAAGCTCAGAAGCTTCACATGATCAAAGCAATTGCGGGTGACAGCAGGGTAACACTTATTGTCACCTATGATGATCTGCGCGCAAGAGAGCTGTGGGAAGAGTATCTTTTTTATGATCCTAATGCCTGCTATTATCCGGCTAAGGATCTGATTTTCTTTCAGGCAGATATACACGGCAATGAGCTCACTAGAGAGCGTATCATTACCATGCGTAAGCTCCTTGAGGGAAAGCCGGTTACTATTATCACCACTTATGCTGCACTTATGACACCTATAGCTGTATCCGACAGAGATGCGGCAGTTATTGAGATTGCAGGTGGTGATGAACTCAATCAGAGGAGACTTGCCAAGCAGCTTGTTTCGCTGGGATATTCTAAGGTTCCGCAGGTTGAGGAGCCCGGACAGTTTTCTATCCGCGGTGATATTATAGACATTTTCGATCTGACAGAGGATAATCCGTACAGACTTGAGCTATGGGGTGATGAGGTTGAAGCTATCAAGAGCTTTGATGTACTGACTCAGCGTTCGATGGAACCTCTGGATGAGATAACGATATATCCGGCGACTGAATTTATCATGACACCGGAAGAGCTTAAGGACGGCATAGACAAAATCTGTGAGGAGGCTGCCGTTCAGGAGGAGAAGTTAAGAAAACTTTTCAAAACCGAGGAAGCTCATAGACTTAAGACAATGATTAACGAGCTCAGAGAGCAGACACTTGAACTCTCCATGCATGTTAATCTTGAAAGCTATATAAAGTATTTCTATGAAGACAGTGAGGATACGATACTGCAGTCGCTTCCTGAACATATCGCAGATATGACAGGTGGGGATGCTTATGTTTTCGTGGAAGAGCCCTCCAGACTTAAGGAACAGGCAGAGGCAATCGAGATCGAATTTGCAGAAAGCTATGGACATAGACTTGAAAAGGGATATTGCCTTCCCGGACAGTTGAGTCTGCTTTACAGTGGCGAGGAAATCGCTTCCAAGCTGACCAAGAATAAAGTATTCTCAATAGCGACACTGGATGGCGGAACCGGCTATTTTAATGCCGGATACAGATATGATATAGGAGCCAGAAATACTGCGTCCTATAACGGAAGCTTTGATGCTCTTTCGAGAGATCTCGAAGGCTTTAACAAAAAGAAATATCAGGTTATTTTGCTGTCACCCTCAAGAACCAGAGCAAAGCGTCTGGCTGAGGAGATGACCAACATAGGAATACCTGCGGCATATTCAGAGAACCCCGACCGAGAGATTGTTAAGGGAGAGGTTCTGATTGTCTATGGTCGTATTTCAAAAGGATTTGAGTATCCGCTGATTAAGTTTGTTGTATTGGCGGAGACAGATATATTCGGTGCTGAGCGTAAGAAAAAGCGCAGAAAGGCATCCCTTACCGGTCAGAAAATAAATGCTCTGGATGATCTTAAGCCGGGCGATTATGTGGTTCATGAGAGCTACGGCCTGGGTGTATATAAGGGGATTGAGAAGGTAGAATCAGGACGAATTGTAAGAGATTATATTCGCCTTGAATACAGAGAAGGCGGAGTACTTTATGTACTTGCGACCGAACTTGATGCGATTCAGAAGTATGCCTCGGCAGATGCGGAGAAGGTTCCCAAGATTAATAAGCTCGGAACCAAAGAATGGGAGAAGACCAAGACAAAGGTAAGAGAGTCTGCCGTTGGTGTTGCTCAGGATTTGGTCGAGTTATACGCCAAGAGACAGCAGGCAGCCGGATTCTCATATGGTCAGGATACAGTATGGCAGAAGGAATTCGAGGAACTCTTCCCTTACGAGGAGACGGAGGATCAGAAGAGTGCCATCGCAGATACTAAGGCCGACATGGAGAGCAATCGAATCATGGATCGACTTATCTGCGGCGATGTAGGATTTGGAAAGACTGAGATCGCAATCAGAGCGGCATTTAAGGCAGTTCAGGAAAATAAGCAGGTGGCATATCTCGTGCCTACTACCATTCTGGCACAGCAGCATTACAATACTTTTGCGCAGAGAATGAAGGACTTCCCTGTAAGAGTGGAGCTGCTCAGCAGATTCAGGTCTCCTTCAGAGATTAAGCAGGCTATTACTGATCTTAAAAAGGGTATGGTTGATATTGTAATCGGTACCCACAGACTTCTTTCTGCGGATGTTCAGTTTAAGGATCTCGGTCTACTTATTATCGATGAGGAGCAAAGATTCGGTGTTACACATAAGGAAAAGATTAAGAAGCTTCGTGAGAATATTGATGTACTGACACTTAGTGCGACACCTATTCCCCGTACTCTTCATATGAGCTTGGTCGGAATAAGAGATATGAGCCTTCTTACTGAGGCTCCCAGCGATCGACTTCCGATTCAGACATTTGTGTGTGAATACAACGAAGAGATTGTCAGAGAGGCAATTACACGTGAGCTTGCCCGCGGCGGTCAGGTATATTTTGTCTATAACAGGGTAAATATGATTGCCGATGTTGCGGCACATATCCAGTCGCTTGTTCCTAATGCAGAGGTTGCATTTGCACATGGACAGATGCAGGAGCGAGAGCTGGAAAATATAATGTATGATTTCATTAACGGAGATATCGATGTGCTTGTATCGACTACAATCATCGAAACAGGTATGGATATTTCCAATGTTAATACACTTATCATTCAGGATTCCGACAAGATGGGCCTGTCGCAGCTCTATCAGCTGAGAGGTCGTGTAGGACGTTCTAACAGAATAGCCTATGCATTTTTGATGTATAAGAGAGATAAGGTACTGACTGAGGTCGCTGAGAAGAGACTCGAGGCTATCAAGGAGTTCACTGATTTGGGAAGTGGATTTAAGATTGCTATGAGAGACCTCGAAATCAGAGGTGCCGGTAATCTGTTGGGTAAGACGCAGCATGGACATATGGAAGCTGTCGGATATGAGCTGTACTGCAAGATGCTCAATGAGGAGGTTTCCAAGCTCAAGGGTATTCATATCGAGGAAAACTTCAGTACTGTAGTAAACGTGGATGCAGATGCTTATATTCCTGCAGAATATATTGCGAACGAAGAGCAAAAGCTTGATATGTATAAGAGAATTGCAGGCATCGAGACCGATAAGGAGCGTGATGCTATGCGTGATGAGCTGCTGGATCGCTATGGAGCAGTACCCGCACCTGCGGAAAACCTGTTACGAATAGCTCTTATCAGAGCAGCTGCGCACAATCTTGATATGCTCGAGGTACGCAGCCGCGATGGACAGATTATTTTCACATTCAAGCCTGATGCGAAGATTGATGCGGCTAAGATTCCTGAGTTTATCACTAGCCATAAGAATATTCCTGTGTTTACTCCTTATGGCAAGCCATGCATTACATATAAGTACGAAAAAGAAAAACTGGTTGAGAAGGATGAAGCAGTGGTGCTTAGCCTTACAGAGAAATTGTTGAAGGATATGCAGATACTTAAGCTTCAGTCTTAAAGGTAGTTTTTGTTATGAAAGAGAACAGTAAAGTTAAAGAGAATAAAGCTGTAGACAGTAAAATCAAAGAAGGTAAAGCAGAATATAAGAAGTACATAGGACGTAAGGTTACGGTAGCAGTTATTGCGCTCATAGTGATTATCAGTGTGATATATGTACTTACTCCGTACAGAGCTGATAAAACAGTCGCCATGTATTACGACCCGGCTATGGTCTCAGCGGTGGCGACTCATGAAGAAGGTGATCAAAATGTAACGGTCACTGAGAACGAGGACGGCCTTATTATTGTCGAGCCTGAAGAAGCATTTGCAGGTATGATTTTCTATCCCGGAGGCAGGGTGAAATATGATGCCTACATCCCACTTATGTATGAATTTGCACAGAGGGGAATTACCTGTGTGATAGTAAAGATGCCGCTTAATTTTGCAGTTCTTGATAAGTATGCGGCAGATGGAATACAGGAACAATTTCCTGAGATAGAAGAATGGTACATCGGCGGTCATTCACTCGGCGGAGCGATGGCTGCATCGTATGTAAAAAAACATACTGACGAGTATAAGGGTCTGCTATTACTCGGAGCATATTCTATTGATAATCTTACTGACACCGGACTTAAGGTGTTCCTGGCGTATGGTACGCAGGATGGAATTATTAATCGTAAAAGTTATGCGAAGAACTTTAAGAATATTCCGGATGGATATCAGGAACTGCTTATAGTCGGAGGCTGTCATTCGTTCTTCGGTGACTACGGAATGCAGTCCGGCGACGGACACCCATACATATCACGTGCAGATCAGATTAACTATACTGTAGATGCATTTATGGAATATATTCGGGAAGACGAGTCTGCCACCGCTTATTGATTATTCAATAATAGGGATAAAATTCCAAATAGCATTAATCAGTGTCGGGTGATAAATGGCAAAATATATAGAAGGAGATTTTCTCTTAGTGATTAGTACCCAAGAGTCTTCTCTCATTCGGATCTGTATATTTCTAAAAGGTGCCTGATCATTTTTTGACAGTTTGTAATTCGAATGTTCTTTTTCAAATTGCTCTGTTAGTTTGATGTGTTCCAAATAGGTATCATATGTGTAGTGTAAATCACCTTTTTGTGAATCGATATTAATTGACAGTGAAGCTGAAAAATTGTCGAATTCTTCGCGAGACATTATTGCTATTTCGTCTTCTAATTTACTTTCTGCTAACAAATTGTTGATGATTGAAGCCTGCCAGCATATATCATTCCAGACTTCTTCTAAAATGGATTCGGAATTGTTATTCTTCAGTATTTTCTCAAGAAGTTCGCGATTAAGTGTATAGGCCGGCGGAACTGATAATTTATTTTTATAGTTAGCTTTGCCGGAACTATGTGCTTCAAAGAAATCTTTTACTTTATCAAGCTCATTTGCATAGAAAATATCCATAAGCGGTGAAGCTTTTGAAAGCATATTTCTGGCACGTTCTTTGTAATAGGCAATATCTGCTTTTGATGAGTAAAGAGTATATTTTCCATTGCTGTGATAACCATCTATACATTGTCCGTCCAGGGCGCAGGATCCGGAGACATATGTGAGCTGACAGAACACAGGTGTCTGCATATTTTTGAAATAATATGGTGTGATTTGTCCGGTCATATATAGAGGAATCCAACTCTGAAGGCCTAAAAACAACTCATTTGTAGGGCGGTTTAGATTATGAATTACATTAAGATGCAGCCCTTTTTTAATAGATAGAGCAATAGCAAACATCCACTTCTTGCCAAATTCCAGGTCAGCAGCCATATCTTCCATGGGAAGATCAGAATATGTCAGCACCGGGTCCATTGATTTTGAGAGAACGGTTCCCTTGTAAAAATCCAATTCGCCTTCTTTCATTCCTTCAAGACCATAGTATGTTTTGGGATGAATTATATAAAAAGGAACGTTGGGTACCTTGAACTGATCAAAGTGAATGGTGCGGATATATTCATCCAAATCAAAGCTATCAAGAGATCCCAAAAAGTTATCGACGTTGCCAATATTCTTTTGAGGAGTTTCATTTATCATGAACCAGTCGATTAATTTATCACGCAGAAGTACTTTATCTGATGAGTCGGATAATTCAACGTTCATTAATTTTGAGATGGCCGCGATGTCGTCAGGTGATTGATATGTATTAACAACGTAATCGCAAACGTTTCTTACGAAGGAATTAACGTCAGCGGGATGTCTTTCGCCGGTCTTTATTCTGTACAGATAAGATGTATCGAAATTTACAGCTTTAGCAAGTCGATTGAGATTTATATTAAGAGTGGATACGAGTGAATTAAAATTATCTATTACAATTTGGGTATCTGTTACAGGGGATAAGGTATTTTCAAGTTCTGAAAAAACTTCTTCATATGAAAGTGTCGGAATATGATCATTCTGCATTGAGATTGCAGATATGCCTGTTGCCAATTTCTTGATTTCCACACTTCCTTTTTGAGGAACGCGTTTGCCTGTCGAATATCTACTAATTGATGCAGTGGCAATATCTGATGCTTCGGATAATTCTTTAGCGGTACAATTAAGTAACGATATATATTCGTTTAATTTTTCATCGAATTTCATTAACGATTCCTCCGCGAGTGATCAATCTATACTCGTAAAATCTCAAAATAAATTATATCAATTTATTTCAAAAAATTCGTTATTCAGAGGCGTAATTACCGCTTTGTCAACTGACAAAGCGGTAATTTTAACATAGGGATTATTTTACTCATGTATACTGAAATGGAATGTCGTGATTTTTACACGGAGGTAACGATATATGAGAATTAACAAGAGAATCGGACAAATTTTGTCTTGGCTGTTAGTTGCAGCGCTGGCTATGGTTTATATGCCGCAGCGAATTGCAAAGGCAGAAGGTGAAGCTACGGTCTATTCGCTTTGGGCTAATTTTACTGACGAAGGACCTAAGGATTTAGTATTTGCGGCAGCGAATGCATCTGCTGGAGATATGGGAGGAAAAGGTCTATTTGCCTTTTATATTACCGGAGGTACATATACGATTCCGAGTACAGATCCACCTACTATGTATTATATAAACAATGCAAATGTGAGCTGCTCAGGAGACTTTATTGATTATGTCATGGTTGGAACCAGCTCTGTTCAGTTTGCTAATCATACAGAGAGTGTCGCAGCACCACCTTATGAAGGGACTGTGTCTGACGGGATTGAAGTAAGTGATGAGTTTATGGGTGCTTTTGACAGGGAAAAAGCACCATTATATGATTATACGGTTACATCGACAAACTGCGAATGCGGTGGTGGCGATTATAATAAACTGATTGTTCCTTCAGGAAGTACTCTGACCATTTCCGGTGGCAATTGGTATGATGAAGAACATGAAGTGACATTTTATTTCTCTGCGTTTATGCATGTAAATGAAGCAGAGATTAATGGATCAGTTGTTATTAATGATATTAATCCTTCATGGACAGAGAATCCGAATCCTAATGTGTTTGCTGTTGGACAGAAATTAACTGTAGGCTCAAGTGCGAGCATTACAGGCATTGGTCATGGTATGTTAGAGCTCGGGGATAATGTTACCGTTACCGGACTTACTCTTTATAACAGAGATGGCGAAACATTTACAAAAGTTACTGATTTTACTCATGTAGAACAGTACGAATATGATGGGGATAACTCAAAGTGGGTAAGAATTCCACCGAATGCCGGCGAGGGAGAGCCAAATGGTAGAGCACAAATTAATATTGCCAGCGGTGCAAAAGTAGCAGGTATTTTCGCTGTCAATTTTCCTGATGGAGGCGGTGAGCCTACTGTAGGTGCATCGATTGCCAATGGCGAGGAAATCGAAATACCGCCATTTACAACTGATGAAGGTATCAAAAAATATGCCTGCGATTTTTATGTGACGCTTTCAGATACACAGTACAAACCGGTAATCTGGGTTGATGGAAATAAAAAGAGCGACATAGAAGGAAACCTTGAGACTATAAATGATATTGAGTATTATCACTTCATTTTTGATACAGAAAGTGATCATCCAAATATTGATGTTGATACAGAACAGGCTTATGGTCAGGCAATTCTTGAAGATAAGGGCGCTAATGTAACTGGAGTATTTGGAGTTGCGATTAACGGAGATGGTGAACCGCTTCCTGATGAAGGACATGAAATTAGAATTAATGACAGTGTAGTTACTGTTTTTGATAGCGGAAGTAATAAATATTTCTGTGAATTTTATGTAGCAATTGCTGATGATCATTATTTACCTCAAATATTTATAGATGGTCGCGAAGAGGAATTTTGCCATATTGAAGAGCCTCAGCGTAGAAATGATATTGACTACTATCATGTTCATTTTGATATAGATAAGAGTAATATAAGAATCAATGTAGATACCAAGAATAGACCTGCCGGAGGACCTGACAATGGAGGTGAAGGTAGCGAAGGCGGTGAAGGTGGCAATAACGGTGGAAACAATGGAGAACCGGGATTCGAACTTATATCATATATTGACAGCAAGGGATATGCATATGGTGATTGGGATTGTGATGGAGATGTAGATGCAGAGGATCTTGCGCTTGGAATGGCTTATGACATTTATCTTCCTCAGCTGAAAGATCATCAGAATGAAGCTGAAAAGTATGGAGTAGAGATTCGAGATAACAATATTATTGCAGCAGTTGAGGAATTTAAGAATCATATTGCTGTTGTAAGAAATAGCGAACTTGATCTTGCAGTAGAAAATTATGAGGGCAATATTGTTAAGCTGCCGGGATACGAATATACAATTAGCTTTACAATGAATGCCGGCGAACCTGAAGAGGAGACGGTTGAAACTAATGGCGCAGTTTGGGCTTTTGCGCAAGAGGGTTCGACAGTGCCATTAAGCGATAGTACAGGTCTTTCAAAGGTTAGTAACACATATGTAATAGCAGTGGCAGCGACAGAAACCGATGAAAAGCTGTTCTTGCGTCGTGCCGGAGGAGATAACCCAGAGACAACAAAGGTTGTATCCGGTGATAACGAGGATTCTGCGATTATTATAGTGGCGGATTATTCATTCGATGAGTATGGATATGCAAATGTAATGGTATTTGGAAATGCCGTTAGCCTTGATTTTCTGTTGTCTCAGGAAGAGAATAAGAAGCTTGCTGCATATCAGGGAAGAAATGAGGATTTGATTGTTAACACAGGTCTTCCTTGGGATTGTGTATTTAGTATATTTACATTTATTCAGACGGATTATACAGGTGTTCGTGTTAAGGGAACTGACGATAATATAGGATCAACTCCTTCATGGCAATTTGCGTCATATCCTGTATTTTCTACCGATGCAGATGCTTCTACCGAAAACGAAGCAATTGTGTTCTTTGGACATAAAGAAATAACAATCGAGCCTATCAACACATTAGCTAGTCTCGGAATTGATAAAAAAATAGTAGGAATTGAATCTATATCTGCTGTGGACACAAAGATAACTATAGATGCTGTTGAATTTGTGAAGGTATCGGATGTTGAGTGGAAGGTTAAGTTCCATTCAGATTACTACGATGAAGTAGAGGTCAAGGTAGTATATAAATTTGATGATGGCAGTCAGTCGGATTACTATATCACAATCCATAGAGTAGGAATTGATATTATGGCTGGTCACCATGGTCCGGGTGGCAGTATGAATCTTATGCATGGTACAGACAACGGACCGTCTTATCAGAGTGATGCTGAGTATATCATTTGGGGAACATACTATTATCCTCAGCCTTCTACAGAAAAAGTAGACTTATATGTGACTTATACATGGGCAGACGGCTCTGTTACAAAGAAGCTTATATCCAATAATGCAAGCTTAAATATGGAATATGATCATGATTTATCCGGTAATTGTCAGTCAAGTGACTTCGTTCTTTATGAGGGAACCGAGGCGGGAGCACCGGCAAAAATAGAAGCTATTGCCGTAGTACAGGGATTCGATGATGACAGCTCATTCAGTGGTGCTAAGCTTGGTGCCGGAAGAGGTGTTACCTGGATCAACTATAATCATTAAGGAGGCATAATTGATGAAAATTGTTAAATATATCGCTATATGTGTAGCAGCAATTTGTTCGTTGATGATGTTGCCTTTGACTGCTAAGGCAGCTAATATAGTGACTGCTACTGCTAACGGTACAGCTAGTAGTACCACAGTGAGTGGTACTACGGAAGCTGAAGTGCTTGCTGTTATTGTTCAGATAAGAGACTCATCTGACAATATTTGTACGATGGAATCATTTCCTGTTACTGCGGGAACATATAATGTAATAGTGAATGCGTCATTAGTGGCCGGTGAGTATAAGGCATACGTGGCGGATTATACAGGTGGTTCATGGAAGGTCGCTGATTTTGTAGTTACAGATACTAATGGTAACGGAAATGGAAGTGGAAACGGATCCGGAAGTGGAAGCGGATCCGGCAATGGTAGCGGAAGCGGACAGGCTACTCCTGCAGGAGGATCTAACGGAAGTTCTGCCGGAGCTGGTAGTGGTTCCACAGGAAGTAACACATCTGGAAACACTGGCGCTGGTAGTGAGGAGCCGGAAAGAAAATCACCTAAAACCGGTGAGGATTTTAATTTTATTTATGTTCTTATGGGGGCTGGAGCAGTAATAAGTCTGGCAGTGGCCGGCAGTAATGCTCGCAAGAAAAGATATCAATAAAATTAGATATGAAAGAATTTGTTAAAAACAATATCAAAATAATAATACCGCTAGCTATTGCTTTTTTGTTGGTGTTGGGGATAGCTATACCGATAATTGCAAGGAATGTTAATAGCAAGAAAAATCAAGATCAAATCATAGAACTTAAAGAAGAAGCTATCTTTAATTCTGATGAGGCAGTAGAACAACAGTCTCCGAGTGATGAAGCTATCGAAATTCCCAATGATAATATGCCGAATTTCGATATATTACATGAGCAGAATGAGGATATTTATGCTTGGATAGAGATTCCCGGTACAGATGTGGATTATCCGGTGTTGCAGAACGAAGTAGATGATTATTATTTGTTGACTAATCTGGATTTATCATCGGGATATCCCGGATGCTTGTATTCAAACAAGCCGGATTCAAAAGATTTTTCTGATTTTGTGCATATAATATATGGGCACAATATGAGTGATGGTAGTGCGCTTGGCTCACTCAAAGAGTTTTATTCTAAAGAATTTTTTGAGAATCATGATACAATCTTTGTCTATACGGCTGAAGCGTTTCTGACGTATGAGATAATCGAAGTAAGACGCCATAACGACAGCTATATTCCTTTAGAGTTTGATTTGAACTCTACTGAAGGGCGGACAGCATTTATAAATATGCTTAACGAAGGCGAGGATGATATAAGTCATGTTCGCAGTAGTGCTGAGTTCTCAGAAATAAACAATTATTTGATATTGTCGACCTGCATAGGTGGTGAAGAAGATAATAGATATCTTGTAATCGGAATGCTTGTGGAGAGAAGATTTAGATAGGAAACAAAAAAGTGATTAACTGGTTATCCGGCTAATCACTTTTTTATTACTAGTTTGTATATGATCGTTTGTATATGATATAGAAATTTAAAAACGACTTATAATTCAAAGCCTGTAGCTTAATCGATTAGTACATATTGTATAAGTAGTACGAATCGGAATAGTTGAAATGTTGCCAATTGTCATTAGGGTCGTATCCGGGTGCATCATAATGATAATCATAGTCTTCGTCGTTTATATATCCGTTGCTTATGGCATCAGCAACATCGGGTGAAAGAATTTGACCATTTTCATCTCTGGAAATGTGTTGTGATTCGCCAACATCATACCATGAAGTGCCGTCGAAATACTCGGTACTTCCATAGTATATGCCGCCGGCGTAATCCTGGTCTGTATGGCTTATGAGAAGCTTGCCGGAATAAGGGATATACATAAGCTCGCCTGATGTTCCACCTACGCCTGAAGCAATGTAAAGCAAATTATCTGTGTCCATCCATGGGTCGTTAGTACAAACATAAGGTACTACGGTGTTGTTTGTAATGGTATATACATAGTACATATCAGAAGCACCATCACTGATAAGAAGCTCAGGGATATCATCTCCATCAAGGTAGGCTGTTCTGTAGGTTTTAGAGCGATAGTATGTACTGCCGCTTACAGTAGACTGGTATTCTCTTAAAAAGTCGCTGTATTGAATAGTCCAATAGGTTGATTTTACGTTGTCGATTGCGCAATCGTGAATTGTGAAATTGAAGTAGCTGTCTTCGTTTCCGGAAACATATATAATTGCATTGCTGTAGAAGGTATCATATCCCATTCCTTCATAACCGGGATTGTATTCATGCACATCAACAGTAAGAGCCCACTTATAGTCGCCGACGTATTCTACGTTTGAGACAGTATCTGCCTTGAGTATGGGACCGATACAACCGGCCCAACCGCCCTGTACTATTATGCATTCTGTGTTGTCATAGTAGTCTACAGAATAATTACCGGAAGAAGCCCAATCCCAGTCTTTCAGATCAACTGATTTTCCGCATATAGAATATGCAGCGCTTTCGGCTTCAGTCAGAGGAATAGCATAATACCAGCAAGTATCCTCCCAATAGTAGCTTGAGCACCAGCTTGCGGTATAGCTGTAAGGAGTGCCAAATTCGGGGCTGGGAAGTAACCATTTTGTCATGGCAGCAGGATCACCTGCTATTACGTCATATATGATACTTGCACTGTTGCACTGGTTATCAGAGGCGAGTCTGACTGCCATAGCGAATATTAACTGGCTAAAATCAGAAGAGGTATCATCGAGTCGTTCATATAGTTTTTCCTCAAGCTCGGCAACCACCTCGGGATTATCAGAGGAAGTCACAGCACCTGAGCCGGAAGAAGTGTTATTGTCTGAATCTGTTGAGTTGCTGCCGGAATCAGATGAATTGCCGCTTGCGTTAGATGAATCACCGCTTGTATCAGATGAATCGCCGTTGGTGTCAGATGAATTGCTGCCGGTATTGTCATCGGTATCAGAGCTGCCGTTCTCTTTTTTATCCTTGGCATCATCTTTTGCCTTCTTCAAGTCTTCAATCATTTCATCCAACTTCTCGGAGTCGATGTAGTTCTGACCATCCTTCAAGATAGATAATGCTTCTTTATAGTAGGTATAGGCATGATCATAATCGCCTTCTGATATAGCGATATCAGCCAATGCATTGTATGCATCATAAATACCAATGTATGCATCGAGGTTTGTAGGGTCTATTTCGATGGCTGCAAGATAGTGAGCTATTGCTTCTTCATACTCGAGTTCGTCGAAATATTTATTACCGGCAGAAATCTCACTGGCCACTTTGGAACTTTTGATTCCGCGTGATATGAAAAATGCACCGGCAGCAATACCGAGAACCAGTACGATTCCCAATACTACAAAAATTATCCACTTTTTACTTTTCTTTTTAGATACAAGCTCGCTCATATATGAAACTCCTTTTGAGTAAATGTATTATTTGTATAATATGTACATGGCTAATACTAATTCCTAAACGCCTATAAATCAAGAACAAAGAGTTCCGGTGGTGTGATTTTTTTAGGCCCGGGAACATATTTTGGTGCATTTGTTTATTGTATATAACGAAAGAAAATTATATCTGTGTAAAAGGTTTCTTGATAGATAGATTATAAAAATATACAATGAAACATATTATGGCTGAATGGTAAATGATAAAACAGGACTTGGAGATAATAAATGAAAACAAAGCGATTTTTAGTTCCTATAATAGTGCTTATATTATTAGTAGGCATCTTGTTTGGCGGATTTTTTGTATATAAGAAGTTTATATATAAAGATACCTCGTATGTGGGACAATGGACCAGACAGGTGGATATGACTGAGTTTGTCACCGATGTGATGGATATTTGGCTGGATGAATCAATAGACGGAGATCTGGCTGAGTATGGTAATGAAAGAGTGGTTATTTCGATAAATCTGGTGATGAATTCCAACGGAAGCTGGTCGGAAAGTGTAGACGAGGCGGTATATGCTGAGGCACAGCAGCAGGCAATCAGAGTGGCAGCAGCAGGACTTACATCATTCCTAGAGAAAAGACTAGCCACTGCGGAAGTAACACCTGAAAGCGTAGGAAAAACCGTCGAAGAGCTGGTTCAGGAAGCAATCGGAATGTCAGCCGAGGACTATATAAAAAATTATGGACCGGAGCTTTTACCGAGTATTACCGATTTGAACAAGACATATGCTCATAACGGAAGCTACAAGGTTGAAAAGGGAATCCTCGCCAGAACCGGTTTGGCAGAAGATACGGTGTATGAGATTTACTCAGTGCAGGATGATTTTTTACTTATCAGTGCTAAGAGTGATAAAGATGAAGGAATAGTGGTAGAGAACGCGACCACCAATTCTATAGGTGTAGCGATTGATTCACCGGATAACGATTCACAGACTGACACTTCGTCTACAGATACGAGCGATACATCAGATGGTACATCGGATTCACAGAATGTATCTCCTGCAGCAGGAGTGGTTTACCCGTTGGTATATGTTAGAAAATAATTGGAGATTTTGGATTTGAATAAGAAAACAATTTGTCAGAAAAAACACAAAATTTTCTTCGCGCTTGTATCATTGGCGCTTGCCTGTGTAATGGTGGTAGCGTCAATAATGAATTACTCTGTTCCTGTAATTGCGGCTAATTATGACGCGGAGTATAGAATTAACAGAAACCTAAAGGTGTCGGGAAAGGGAGAGTTCAATATTCGTACCATTCATCAGTATTATGATGAAAATGAATATGTATCTCTCAGAGATATGGCAGTTGCACTCAGTGGGACAGCGGCACAGTTCAATGTATCAATAGGTAAAGAATCCATTGTGATGACTACCGGAGGAACATACACAGCTATTGGTAGTGAGAACGGTTATTTTACCGGGAATACCAGGGCACAGTCTGAACCTGAGTACATCAGAAAGCGCAATTCTTTCACACTTAACGGATACAATAACCATTATTATACGTTTATCTATGAGATCGAAAATGGTGTGTATGATTGCTACATGTATCTTACGGATCTGGTGCTGATACTCGAGAAGGAAGTATGGACAGAGGGGGATAACCTGTGCATCAATCCGGATGTAGCTCTTGTACTGAACATGCAAAAGCTTGAGTATGAGGATTTCTTTACCGGTACCAATACTGTGCTTATAGGAGATGCTACTACCGGAGAGGTGTATTATTCATACAATGGTGATATGGCCGCTTCAATGGCCAGCACAACCAAGCTGATGACATATCTTGTTGTTATGGATGCTGTGTCTGAGGGAAAAATAAGCTTAAGTGATACTGTGTCCGTATCTGAAAATGTCAACAGACTATCATATGCGGTAGATGGTGTTATCCGAATGGCAACAGGGCAGAGTGTGAGTGTCAGTGATTTGATAGGAGGCATGCTTTTACCATCCAGTAATGAATGTGCGCTTGCACTTGCAGAGTGTGTTGCGGGATCGGAGGAAGCATTTGTTGCCAAGATGAACAGTACTGCTGCAAAAATCGGTCTGTCGGATGCAACCAAGTTCTATAACTGTAACGGACTTCCTACATATACCGATACTGCTTTTGAGAGTAAGATTCAGAATCATATTTCCTCAAATGACATGTTTAAGCTGGTGTCATACATTCTTGCGGTATATCCTCAGATTACTGATATTACTTCTAAGACAGCGCTGAATCTGCCCACCTTGGGAAGAACTGTTTATAACACCAATCCTATGCTCTACAATATGCAGGGAGTTGTGGGAATGAAGACAGGTACGACCAATAAAGCGGGATGCTGCCTGGTGAGCGCACTGCAGATTGAAGGTTCGGACGGTGTTCATACTCTTGTGGCGGTTGAACTTGGAGCGGAGGATGTAGTTACCAGAAATTATATTTCCAAGACTCTTCTCATGTATGGTAAGCAGGTCTTCAGAGCCGGTGGGGTGAGCTCGATAGAGGATTATGATTACGATAAATATATGAGTGAACTCGGAAATGTAGGCGTGGTGGGAAATGAGGTTCCGGATAATCCGGAGGATCTGGCGCAGCTGATAGTATGGACTGCCAGAAATTACATGGGAATTCCTGAAGCCGAAAATATAGAAATCCCGGAGGATGCCCCGGGATTTTAATGAACAAACTGTATTATGTTTGATTTATAAATTTATAACTGAAGAAAAAGATTAGTTTTCTGAAGAATCATCCGGCAGAGCTGTGACAACACGGTTTCTGCCGTTTTCTTTTGCGTAGTAAAGACGCTCATCAGCAAGACCGATGATTTCGTCCTTGTTCAGTTCGGGATTACATGTCACACCAAAGCTCATTGTGACCTTAATCTCACGTCCCTCGTAATCGATTGTGAGGGCACGGATATCATCGAGGATATCATTGATAATGATTTCTGCGGTGGCAAGATCTGTTTTGTCGAATGCAAATAAGAATTCTTCACCGCCCCATCTGGCAACGAAGCCGTTTTTCTTCATATGGTCTTGAAGGATTGTAGCAACCGCCTGGAGGACGATATCACCACCGTCGTGACCGTATGTGTCATTTACCTTTTTGAAGAAATCGATATCGCCGATTGCCACTGAATATGAGGTGCCGTTTGACTGATAATGAGACATTATCATGTCGAGCTTACGGTTAGCGCTTCGACGATTGTAGAGCTTGGTAAGAGGATCCTTATCCATCATGTCTCGCATTGAGCGATGCATGTCTAAAACTGCTGTTGCAATAGTTCCGAATTCGTCTTTTCTACGGAGCAACGATGCGTCGAGTAAAGCTGCATCGTTACCAGAAGCCGCATCCTGGGTGAAGCTGAGAAGCTTGAAGATGCTTTTATTAACCTCAAGATTAAAATTGTATATCAGTAACAGAAGAATAATGGTTGCCGCCAATAGGATTGCATTAAAAATAATAATGTTATTTCTGATGGTGGGCATAATTGTTTTAAGAGGGCTGCAGCACTCTATCGCGCCGGCATATGAACCATCTGAATTGTACAAAGGATAGTAATATGAAAAATATTCGTCCGTATTAATCAGCGTATTTTCAAAGAAAATTCCTTTGCTTGAACCTGCCAAGGCTGAATTAATCTGAGGTGCAAGGCCGAGACCGGTAACTGATTTACCATTACTGTCTGTGATGGTGGTGAGTATACGGGTGTCTGAATAGATAAGGCTTATCTCAACGTTCAAAAGGTCCGCATTATCACTGATAAGTCCGAGCATTATAGTGATATCTGTATCGCCTTTATACAATCTGTAGGAAGTGTCTCCCTGCAGTGTATAGTCTCCCGGAATCTTAACATCTATATTGGTGGCGGTTAGCATTGAAATAGCTGCCAGCTCCTGCTCTTTTTCACGCAGGATTGTTTTTGATGTAAAGAAATATATTGCCAATGAACTAGTAATGGCTAAAACAAGCATTATGGCAACGATTATCGCTATGAGCTTTTTTGAAATCGCGTTTTTATGCTTATGCTTTTTAGAGGTTATGATAAGCTCCGATTGACCTTCGGGAAGATTGATTCGCTGTTTATCTGCCATATTAATCCTCTCATTCTTGAGTGTGAAAAACAGTTGATACTTCAGTGATTTTATTATACCACTAAACATCTATAATTTAGCGAAAAAATAATAAATAGTGGCGGCGATTATTTTATTTTGTCAGGCATGTGTAAAATTGAAAACAGGTGGGAAATATAGTAAAATAAAGTGTCGCATTTGATGTGATAATAAATTACTACATTAGGTGTAATAACAAAATGCTGCTAAGAGGTTTTGATGCTATAGATGCGTATAACTAAGGAATATGTCAAAAATTTAATAATAGCTGTATTTGTGACAGCATTGGTTATATGTTTCCCGCTGACCGTACAGGCAGCGGAACTGTCCGTCCAGTTGGGAGCGGACCGCTATGATAAGAATAGTGATACTCCGTTCCAGGTAAGTACCTACCTTAAAAGTGATGTGGGAATAAGCGCATACACCATAGTGCTTGAATATGACAGGTCGCGCCTTGAGGTTACGGGCGGATATGATGATATTGATATTTCAAACGGAACGGTTACGGTAAGCGGAAGCGGAGAATATCTTACCAATATTAAGGTATGGATTGATTTTAAGACTACGAGTGGCGGAGATGCTTATATAAAGGTATTGTCTGCCAATGCGGTTGGCGCAGACGGAACCGAGTATGATATCGAAACGCTGGATGAAGCAACGGTACGCATAAAGGGTGAAGATATATCAGAGCAAAATCTTGCTGATTTGGAAGCATTCATCGAGAATGTTATAGGCGCAGCTTCCGACGATGATACATCAGATGATACTAATGAAGATATGTCTGAGCCGGTCGGTGATGACTCTTTGCAGGAACAGGAGAATCTGGCTGAGGGTAATAATGTTTCGGATCCTGCTCAAACAGGGGCGGATGATGGCGCGAGCAGTATTAATAAAAAGGCTGTGATTTATTGGGTTGCTGTAGTGGCCTTAATTGCTGTACTGGTTTCGATTCCACTTATAACCACCTTCGGAAAGAAGAAAAAAGAGGCGGTTGGAGAAGAACTCGCCGAGGAAGATATTGTAGTTGAAACTATAGAGGATGAGTCTGAGGAAGCAGTTGATGAAGCTACTGAGGGAATCACTGAAGAAGTAGATGAAGAAGCAGCTGAGGAATCAACTGAAGAGATGGTTGAGGAAGATGCTGAAGAAGTTGCTGGGGAATCTACTGGAGAATCAGTTGAGGAAGCATCCGAAGAAACGGTGGAAGTAAAGTCTGAAGAAGTTGATAAACCCGAACCTATCTTTACAGCGGAGAATGTAACGGTTCGCGGACGAATCAGACCGAAGGCTTCTAAAAACAGAAATAATACTGATTACAAGGTTATCGATGTCATAGAAGGAATGGATATAAAGATCTATCCGGGTGAGGTTATCGAGATTACCGGTACCAGCAGCAGGGAGCAGGAGGCGTTTATAGGACTACTCATCGGTAAATGCAATCCGGCTGTCGGAACTGTTACTAAATCACCAATGAGATTTAGAATGGTTGCAGCCAAGAGCAGCTTCGAGGCGGGATATACGGTAAAAGAAAACATATACCGACATGGCGCACTTATGGGACATCCCAAGACGGTGCTTGATAATAGCATGAGTAGAATACTCAAGTTCGCGGGAGCTGATAAATATGCCGATGAAAAGGCTATGGATGTTCCTTCAGATGTGCTTAAGAAGATAGAAATTGCACTTTCGCTTTTGGATGACAGAACCGACATACTGATACTGAATAATGTATTTAGCGAATGTGATGAGAAGTTCATCAGTAAGTGTAATGTTATTATCAGTAAAATGGCCGCTAAAAACATTACGGTTCTTCTGTTTGGAAGCGTTCCCAAGGAGATTTCAGAGAGCTGCACCAGAAATATACGAATAATCAACGGGCATGTTTGCTAATGGTTAAGGTATAAGTGATTTCAGGGTTGCTTAAATGGGGGATTTGTGAGAAAATGTTATGATGTGTTAGGTGTATTTTGCCCTAATATACTCATCGTTAGCTGCGGATTTAATATATTTAGAGAATAAGCTGGCGTATAAGATATAGATTTGTGAGGATTGTTATGAAGATTTTGCTCTTAAACGGTAGTATGAGGGGCGAAGGCAGTTCTTCATTAAAGGTTGCCAATGCTTTTATCCGTGGCATCAAGGAGAAGTATCCTGATGCAGAGGTTGTGGATGTAAGGCTTCGCGATAAAAAAATAGAGCATTGCTACGGTTGTCTTTGCTGTTGGAAGAATGACAGGGGCAAGTGCATCATCCACGATGATATGGACGAGATTCGTGATCTTGTCATGGAGAGCGATATTATCATACAGAGCTTTCCTCTTTATTTCTTCGGTATGCCTTCAAAGATGAAGGCGTTTGTCGACAGAATGATTGCTTATGTATCAGAATACAGAGGCGTCGGCGGCAACAACATGACCGGAAGCTTTCTGCATAAGATGAGATATCCCGAGCTGATGGAGAAGAAGCTTGTGCTTATCTCTTCATGCGGATATGAAAAGACTGAAGGCTGTTATGATTCGGTTAAGCTTCAGTATGATACAATCTGCGGTATCGGTAACTATACTATGGTTACAGCATCACAGGGTGGTATGCTTGCTGAGAAGACTTTACAGGCGAAGGTTGAGAGATATCTTGTGAAGTATACCGAGGCCGGTAAGGAATTTGCAGAGAATGGTTGCCTTTCAGAGGAGACTATGAATAAGCTGGCAGTGCCGATGCTTGGACATAATACATTTGAGAAGCTGATCAATTTGAATTGGGACGACCCTAATGTTGGGCCTTACGGAAAAAGAGGCTGATAATGGAGAAAATAAAGAGAGCTCTGGCTAAATTTATTTTCTGGGCAGTATATCCGGGGCTTCGCATTATTTATCCGATGTCTATTCATTGGGAAGATAAAAAAGTAACGCAGGAAGCTTTTAAGAACCATTGCGTTGTGTTTTCAAATCATACCGGTTATGTAGAAGGCTTGTTTATGACAAGACTTTTGGGAAGATTCAGAGTCTGGACTTTTGTCGGCAAGGACTGGTATGAAAAAAAGAAGTTAAACTGGTTGTTCAGAAATCTGCCATACTTATCTATGGATCGCAAAGGCGGTATGGATACTGAGTGGCTGGATAAAGCTACTGAAAAAATGAATAATGGCGCGTCAATATACATTTTGCCGGAGGGACATACGAGTCCTGTCGATCAGATGGATGAGTTTAAGCCCGGATTTTTGGTGCTTGCCAAGCAGAGCGGAGCAACATTGGTTCCGATGTATATAGACAGAAAGATAAAGCTTTTTAAGAAAACCAATCTGGTAATCGGAAAGCCGATTTATCCCGATCTTCACGAGAAGGGCAGACCTTCGCAGGTGATGAAAAAGCATGCCGAGAGCTGTAGAGATATAGTTAAAGAACTCGGCACCAAGCTCGTTAATGGCGAGATTAAATAGTTTATGACCCGCTCATGCGGTGCATATAGAACCACACAGAAAGGAATATAACAATGAACGAGAAAGAACTTGAAGTAGCAGCAAAGATTAAGAGCATGTTATCTGAGAACCTCAACATTCCTGAAGAGGAGCTTGATTATGAAGTAGCTCTTTTCAATGATGGTATTGGTCTTGATTCAGTAGATTCACTTGAGATCATCTCTTGCATCGACAGCGAGTATGGCGTTGTAATGACCGGTGTTCCCAAGGAGCATTTCTTCAATATCACAAGCCTTACCAAGTATGTTGTAGAGCACATGTAATCTCTACCATTGCTTTGTTGAATTGCGGGGCTGCGATTTAGTCGCACCTGTTGTTGATATAGGCGGCTTCGCAATTCAAATACAGCAGAAAAGTTAATATTTTACAACTTTTGCCGGAGCCCGAGGGGTCAACCGGTCTTTAGTTGTGCATAAAAAATTTTGTTAATTTTAGCGACGATGTTGAGAGAAAAACATGCGTGGCTTTGATATAAATTAAGTAAGTATAGAAACAATCATAATACATATTTAGGAGTAAAAAGAATGAATAAGCAGATTAATACCCGCTGCGTAGTTACCGGTCTCGGACTTATCAATGCTATCGGTAATGATGTAAATGAATGCTGGACCAATGCACTTGCAGGTAAGACCGGAATCGATGTGGTTAAGTCGGTTAATGCTGATGAGTGTTACGCTAATCTCGGCGCTGAGGTTGAGTGTGCTGACCTTGACAAGTATCAGGGTGTTGACAGAGCTACCAAGCTTTGCCTTAAGGCTTCAGAAGAAGCATTCGCAGATGCGGCAATTGATATCACCAAGGAAGATTCTTCAAGATTCGGTGTTGTAATGGGAAGCTGCGTAGGTGGTGTCGTAAGTATTGAGAATTACGTAGTAAACGGTCAGAATACTGAAGATATCAGAAAGATGGCTATTTCTTCTATAGCTAATCACGTAGCAAACCGTGTAGGTGCGGGTGGTGTTATTACCAACGTTGGTAATGCATGTGCAGCAGGTACTATTCCTATTGCTTATGCTTGTGAGCTTATTCGTGCCGGAGTTGCAGATATGTTTATCGTAGGTGGCGCAGATGCTTTTGCATCAGTTCCTTTTGCAGGATTCACCGCACTCCACGCTCTTTCAGAGCAGCCTTGCTCACCTTTCAATCATTGCAACGGTATCACACTTGGTGAAGGTGCAGGCGCAATCGTAGTTGAGTCTTACGAGCATGCACAGAAGAGAAATGCCAAGATTTACTGTGATGTTCTCGCAGCCGGTATTTCAAGTGACGCTCACCACATTACAGCTCCTCGTGAGGACGGTGTAGGTCAGATGTATGCTATCCGCACAGCAATCGCTAAGTCAGGCGTTGATGCTAAGGAAATCGGTTATGTAAATGCACACGGAACAGGAACCGGCAAGAACGATAATGCAGAGTTCCTTTCACTTCATACTATTTTTGATGAGACCAATGACAATCTTTCAGTAAGCTCTACCAAGTCAATGGTAGGTCACTGCCTCGGTGCAGCAGGTGCTATTGAGGCTGTATATGCAATCAAGGCTCTTACCGAGAATAAGATTCCTCCTACAATCGGTTATTCTGATGAGGACCTTACCGTTCTTGCAGAGAAGGCCGGCAAGATTGACTTCATGCCTAATACCATGAAGGAGAAGGAACTTAACTATGTAATGTCTAACTCATTCGCATTCGGCGGAAGCAATGCTAGTATCATCTTTGGTAAGCAGCCCGGCGATGTTAAAGAGACTGAGAATGACGATCCCGTATATATTACCGGTTTTGGTATCGTAAGCCCTATCGGAAACGGAACCGAGAACTACATCGAGAAGGTAAAGAATGGAGAAACCATTCAGGGTGCTTCAGTTAAGGCTTCTGTAGATAAGGTTGATTTTGATAAATATGATGTAAAGATGGCTTTCTATCGTAAGCTCGATAAGTTCAGCCTCATGCAGGTGATTTCAGGACTTGAAGCTCTCAGCAGCGCAGGTATTGAGATTGAAGAAGACAAGGCTGAGGATTACGGTATGATTATCGGTACCGGAGATGGCCCTATTACCACTGTATATCAGTTCCAGGAGCACATCACTGAGAACGGTACCAAGGCAGGATCTGCGTTTAACTTCCCCAACACTGTATACAATGCAGCAGGCGGATATCTTTCAATCAAGACAAATATGCGTGGATATAACGTAACCGTTACCAACGGTGCACAGTCAGGTATGACTTCACTTTGCTACGCATACAATGAGCTTCGTCAGAATCATGCAAAGTTCATGCTTGCAACCGGTACCGACGAGAACAGTGAGGTTATGGAGAAGCTCTACGGACAGCTCGGACTTGTAGCTGACGGAGAGGCTAAGCTCTATGGCAACACAGGTATGGCTCTTTCAGACGGTAGTACAACAATTGCTCTTGAGGGTGCAGAATTTGCTAATGCTCGCGGAGCTAAGAAGTACGCAGAGGTAGCAGGATACGGTATGTCACATGCAATCACCGAGTACGGTGTACTTGCAGGAACCGAGAGCAGCCTTGAAGCAGCAATCGCTTCTGCACTTAAGATGGCAGGAATCGATGCTTCCAAGATTGATGCAGTATACGGTTTCGGTGATGGTATCGGCGAAGTTGATACTATCGAAAAGAATGTATATGGCAAGCTTTTTGATGCAAAGCTTCCTGTACACAATGTTAGATCTTATGTAGGTGAAAGCCGTTCAGCTGCAGGTACTCTTTCAATCGCGCATGCAGCACTTACTCTTAGTGGAGAGCTTGGAACTTCACAGAAGGCATTCTTCTTTGGCAATGAGGTTACTGAGGGAATGGCAGATACCAGCGCATATAACTATGTACTTGCTACATCAGCTGCAGACGGTGGTTCATACTGTGCAGTTGTGCTTAAGAAGGCATAATTTTTTAGAATTAATAAAGTGAATTACGGTAATGCTGACATCGGAAATTATAATTATTTATACTTTCCGATGTTTGCGCAGACGGCATAAAATAAAGCTTTCTCGGTAGAATATGCGAAGTGGTTTTTTATTGCTGTCTGATGTGGTTTGCAATACGATATACAATAATATAGGATTACAAAGGTTGCGAAAGGAAACAATCAGATGGATAACGTTCAGGAGACAAAGGTTGCACTTGTAACAGGTGCTTCACGTGGTATCGGTAAGGCATGTGCAATCGCACTTGCAAAGGCAGGATATAAGGTTGTAGTTAACTACAATTCTAACGATGCTGCAGCACAGGAAACTATTAAGGCAATCGAGGAAGCCGGTAGTGAAGGTATTGCTGTTAAGGCTAATACCGCTGATCTTAAGGCAGTTCAGGATATGATGAGAACTGTAGTTAAGACTTACGGTAAGATTGATCTTCTTGTTAATAATGCAGGTATTTGCAAGGATGAATTTGTACTCATGATGAGTGCTGATACAATCGACCAGTGTCTGGACATCAATATTAAGGGATATCTCTACTGCGCACAGGCAGCAGCTCTTAAGATGTTCTCTAAAAAGAAGGGTTGCATTATCAACGTTTCTTCAGTTAGTTCTGTATTTGCCAACGAAGGCCAGACCGTATACAGCTCAACAAAGGGCGCTGTTAACGCTATGACAATGACTATGGCTAAGGAACTTGCTCCCAGAGGCATCAGAGTAAATGCAATCGCACCCGGATTTATCGCTACCGATATGGTTGATCAGATCCCTGAAGAGATTCAGCTGAAGAATATTGAGAAGATTCCTTTCGGACGTTACGGAACTCCCGAAGAAGTTGCTGATACAGTTGTTATGCTCGCAAGTGATGCATGCTCATACATTACCGGCCAGGTACTTGTTATCGATGGCGGTTTGAGCCTGTAATAGCCGAGTAAGTATAACTAATTCGAGAGGGTAGAGATTATGATGAATATAAATGAAGTTCAGAAGAGAATTAAGCAGCGTCCCCCTTTTCAGATGATCGAAAAGATTGTTGAAATCAGAGACGGTGAATATGCTAAGGGAATTAAGAATGTATCAATTAATGAGCCCTTCTTTATGGGACATTTTCCTGATACTCCCATCATGCCTGGTGTACTTCTTATCGAGGCTGCAGCTCAGCTTTGCTCTGTAACAATCGAAGCAGAGGGAACTGATGACAGCATCATCTATGTACTTCTTAAGGTTGATGGATTTAAGTTTGTTAAGCCCGTTATTCCCGGCGATACCTGCGAAATCGAAGTAACCAAGACCGGCGGCGGTGCAGGACTTGTTAAGTTTGATGTTAAGATTACCGTAGACGGTGGACTTAGAGCAAAGGGTAGCCTTGCGTTTACCTCAATGCCTAAGGATGCGGTATATGCATAAATAATACGGCGAGAGCCTTTTGAGCCGTATGCCAACAGCACTTATTGAATGGAGATTAAAATGAGCAAGAGAGTATTTATGTTCCCCGGCCAGGGAAGCCAGTATGTAGGAATGGCCAAAGATTTTTATGATGAATATCCTGAAGTCAGAGAGGTTTTTGCGAAGGCTTCCGAAGCAGCAGGCTTTTCTGTAGAGAAGCTTTGCTTTGAGGAAAACGATCAGCTCAATATTACCGAATATACTCAGATTTGTATGCTTGCTGCAGAAGCAGCAGTTTATACAGCAGTAGTTAATGCAGGAATCAATTGCGATGTTACTGCAGGACTTAGCCTTGGTGAGTATGGTGCACTTATTGCATCAGGTGCCATGACTATGGAGGATGCTTTTAAGGTTGTAAGAAAGCGTGGAATGTTCATGCAGCAGGCTGTTCCCAACGGTGGAGCTATGGCAGCTATCTTAAATCTTGATCCCGCAGTGGTTGCAGAGGTTTGTGCAGAGGTACAGGTAGCAGGACCTGCAGAGGATGCAGGAGAGTTCACTCTTCCCTATGTTGTATCTGTAGCAAACTACAACAGCCCTGTTCAGATCGTTATCACCGGACGCGAGGATGCAGTAGCTAAGGCTTCTGCAGTATGCGTTGAGCGTGGTGCAAGAAGAGCAGTTCCGCTTAAGGTTAGCGGACCTTTCCACTCAGCACTTCTTAAGGGCGCAGGAGAGCAGCTTGGCGAAGTTCTTGCTGATGTTACCGTTAACGATATCAAGGTTCCTTACCTTGCAAATGTAAATGCAGATTATGTTACTTCTGCAGACCAGGTTAAGCCTTTACTTATCGAGCAGGTTTCTTCTTCGGTAAGATGGCAGCAGACCGTTGAGAGACTTCTTGCAGACGGTGCAGATGAGTTCATCGAGATCGGACCCGGAGCAACACTTACCGGATTTGTTAAGAAGCTCAACAAGGATGTTAAGACTGTAAATATTGATAAGCTTGCTGATCTTAAGGCTTATCTTGAAGCATAAGGAAGAAAAAATGAGTAGTCATGTTGAAGTTTGTCCCGGCTGTAAGGCTGAGGTTGAATGGTCAAAATTAAAAGAGAAACTTTATGTTTGCCCTGAGTGTGGACGTCTTTTCAGAGTATGGACTGACAAGCGTATAAGAATGATTGCTGATGAGGGAAGTTTTGAGCGTCTGTATGATTATGTTCCTACGGTCAATGTTTTGAATACTCCCGATTACGAGGATAAGCTTGATCAGGCACAGGTAAAGACCGGCCTTTCAGAAGGTGTAACAGTAGGAAGATGTACAATTGGTGGACACAAGGCAATGCTTGGTGTTATCGATTCAAGATTCCTCATGGGAAGTATGGGCCATGCTGTAGGTGAGAGAATTACTCTAGCGGTTGAGCAGGCTACAGAAGATGAAATCCCTGTTATTCTTTTCTGCTGTTCAGGTGGTGCCAGAATGCAGGAGGGTATTATTTCACTCATGCAGATGGAGAAGACATCAGCAGCTCTTAAGAGACATTCTGATGCAGGACTTCTTTATATTTCTGTTCTTACAGACCCTACCACAGGTGGTGTAACCGCAAGTTTTGCGATGCTTGGAGATATTATTCTTGCTGAGCCCGGTGCAATGATCGGTTTTGCAGGCCCCAGAGTTATCGAGCAGACTATCGGTGAAAAGCTTCCTGAAGGATTCCAGCGAGCAGAGTTCCAGCTTGAGCATGGATTTGTTGACAGCGTAGTTCCCAGAAAGGAACTTCGTCCTACACTTATCAAGCTTCTTGCTATTCATTCAACAAATAATACCTTCGCCGGCTTCAAGGATGACGGAGAGAAGGTTTACTATGGACCTACCGAGCTCATGAAGGAGCGTGCTGCAAAGGCTAAGACCTTGAGCGCATGGGAAAAGGTTCAGATTGCACGTCAGGTAACCAGACTTGGCGCTTCAGATTATATTAATTCTATTTTTACTGATTTTATCGAGATGCATGGTGATCGTTATTTCAGAGATGATCCGGCAATTCTCGGTGGTGTTGCATTCCTCGATGGACAGCCTGTGACTGTTATCGGAATCAACCGTGGTAAGGATTTTGAGGAGTGTAAGAGCCATAATTTCGGAATGCCTTCTCCTGAGGGATATCGTAAGGCAATTCGTCTTATGAAGCAGGCAGAGAAGTTCGGCCGTCCTATTATCACATTTGTAAACACTTCAGGAGCATATCCCGGAAAGGAAGCAGAGGAGAACGGACAGGGTGAAGCGATTGCTAGAAATCTTTATGAGATGGCTTCTCTTAAGGTTCCCGTACTCGCTATCATGATTGGCGAAGGCGGAAGCGGTGGAGCACTTGCACTTGCTGTAGGTAATGAAGTATGGATGACTGAAAATGCCATCTATTCAATTCTCTCACCTGAAGGATTTGCTTCAATTCTCTGGAAGGATGGAAGCAGAGCAGTTGAGGCATCAGAGGTTATGAAAATAACAGCTGAGGATCTTAAGAAGCTTGGTGTCATCGAACAGATTATTCCTGAGTACGGTGGGGCTGATGATGATGCATTGGTTTCAATGGCAAGTGATCTTAAGGGCCGCATCAGAACATTCTTGATTAAGCAGGAAGGCAAGAACGGCAAGCAGCTTGCTGATGAGAGATACAAGAGATTCAGAAAGTTCTAACGAGTATGAAGGTCAAAATCCTTATGTGGATTTTGACCTTTTTTGTTGGTTGCGATATAATAGATTAATTAGTGTAACTATGCAATAAAGCAAATGAAAAAGTGATTGTTAATCGCGAATTTCAGCGAGGAGATTAGTAAAATGCGTTGGATGAAATATAGAATTAAGACTACCACAGAGGCAGAGGATATTATCATCTCTACTCTCTATGATATCGGACTTGAGGGAGCTCAGATTGAGGACAAGATTCCACTTACACCTCTTGAGAAGGAGCAGATGTTTGTAGACATTCTTCCGGACGGACCTGATGATGACGGAGTGGCATATCTTAGCTTTTTTGTAGAACTTCAGGACAACGGAACTGTTGTTGTTGAAGACGAGGAGAAGGATCCCGAGGAGCTCAAGGCTGAGATTCGGGCTGAACTTGATGAACTCAAGGAATTTAATCTTGATATCGGAGAGGGAACCATCGAGACCGAGAGTACCGAGGATATCGACTGGATCAACAACTGGAAGCAGTATTTTCATCAGTTCTATATTGATGATATTCTCGTTATTCCTTCATGGGAGGAAATCGAGCCTGAAGATAAGGACAGAATGGTGCTTCACATCGATCCCGGTACAGCATTCGGTACAGGTATGCATGAGACTACACAGCTTTGCATCAGACAGCTCAGAAAATATGTTAATCCCGAGACCGAACTTCTCGATGTAGGAACCGGAAGTGGTATTCTTTCAATCATTGCTCTTATGTTTGGGGCTAAGCATTGTGTGGGAACTGATCTTGATCCCTGCGCAGTACCTGCGGTTGAGCAGAACTGCAATGATAATGGAATTGATACTGCTAAGTTCGATATGATGATTGGTAATATTATTTCCGAGAAGGAAGTGCAGGATAAGGTCGGATATGAGAAGTACGATATTGTAGTGGCAAATATTCTTGCCGATGTACTTGTACCTCTTACTCCAGTAATTATTAATCAGATGAAGCCCGGCGCTGTGTATATCACCTCAGGAATCATCAACGACAACGATAAGGAATTCAGAGTAAAGAATGCAGTAGAAGCTGCAGGACTTGAGGTCGTAGAGACAACATATCAGGGCGAGTGGGTATCTGTAACTGCCAGAAAGCCCGAATAAAGTTTGACGGACGTAATCAAAAGGTTAAGAGACATAAAGAAAACTATCTGTATACAGTACAATAAATAATTGTTACTTCAGGAGGACACTAACATGGAACAGCTTTTCAGTAATACAAGTATTATTTCTTGGCTTCAGTATTTTTCAGAGAACACAGAACTTGATCTTGAGCACGTAAAGCTTCTTGATATTACAAAGAAAAATAAAAATATTATTCCTACAGTAGAGGCACACAGATGTGTACTTATCTTTACTGAGGCAGGACATAAGGATATTTTCTATCGCATGTACAATGCG
Organism: Lachnospiraceae bacterium UBA1721; assembly: GCA_002317155.1. Lineage (GTDB taxonomy): Bacteria > Bacillota > Clostridia > Lachnospirales > Lachnospiraceae > AC2028. The sequence continues at coordinate 17,408 of DCIR01000063.1, read as the reverse complement.
GGGCTTGGAGACTGCACTGTAGTATATAACGAAGGAAGCGAGCCTACCGGAGAGATTAAGAGACATCTTGTGAGCGAGATGATTGACCGTGGTATCAATGCTTCTGCAGGTATGCTTATTCTTAATCCCAATGTACGCAGCACCTACAAGTTTGGTATGGATAACAGCCATCTTGCACCCGGTTCTGTTAAGTATGTAGGTTCTGAGATCAGAGCAATCATCCTTTCAAAAATGCAGATTGCCGACGGCAAGAACATCTGCGTTATTTCAGGTGAGTCAATTGTAGTTGAGGCAGGTATCCTCAACGGTGACGGAACTATTATTGCGGTAGAGTATAACCACAATGACCGCAGAGCTCTTGAGGATAATGTTGATCAGTTCGGTATTCAGAACGTAAAAATTATCGATCATATAGGTGAGGATACAATGGAAGGACTTCCCGTTCCCGATGTTACAATGCTTGTTGCGTCAGCAAGTATGGAGCAGGAAATGAAGTACTTGCTTTCAATCAACCCTAATATGGAGTTTGTTATTTATACCCTTGATTTTGTGACTGCAGCAAATATGCAGAAGTTCTGTAACGAGCTTGGAATGGATGATCCCGAGATTATTCAGATTTCAGTTTCTAAGCTTGGCAGAAAGAATAATTTCAATACTGAACCCGCACCTTGGATAATCAGTTGTAAAGGTAATTAAGTATGTACCAATTTTTTGTGGCGCCGGAAGCAATCAACACAGACCTTAAGCGTGTATTTATTACCGGTCAGGATGTCAATCACATAAAGAATGTGCTCCGCATGAAAAATGGCGAAGAAATCAATGTTTCTAACGGCACAGATGGCAAAGAGTATCGTTGTGCGATTCTTGAGATGACTGATGATACCGTTACCTGCGAGCTTCGGTTTATCAAGGAGGATGGCAACGAGCTTCCCTCTAGAATTGTTCTTTTTCAGGGCCTGCCCAAAGCTGATAAATTCGAACTCATTATTCAGAAATGCGTAGAGCTGGGTGTGGCAGAAATCGTACCTGTATCCATGAAGCGATGCGTTATGAAGGTGGATGAGAAGAAAGAGTCCAAAAAGGTAGAACGCTGGCAGGCAATCGCGGAAGCAGCGGCGAAGCAGAGCAAACGCGGAATTATTCCTACAGTTACCGGTGTTTTAACCTATGGCGAAGCGTTAAAAAAAGCGCAGGAGCTTGATATAATTCTCCTTCCGTATGAGATGGCTGATGCTGACAGTATGGGTAAGACAAGAGAGATTATTCAAAACATCAAGCCAGGACAGTCAGTCGGTATTTTTATCGGCCCTGAAGGTGGATTTGATGATTCTGAAGTGGAAAAAGCAAATGCAGCAGGTGCTGTGACAATTACGCTTGGTAAGAGAATTCTCAGAACCGAGACAGCAGGACTTACTGTTATGAGCTGGCTTATGTATTTCCTTGACGGACGCGATTATAAATAAACAGAAAAGATGTATCAAACCATGAACGATGTAAAAGAAATTTATTTAGATAATTCGGCTACCACAAAGGTATTTCCCGCGGTGGCAGATTTGATGACAAGAGTAATGCTTGAAACATATGGAAATCCTTCAAGCATGCATCATAAGGGTGTGGAAGCAGAAAAGCTTCTTCGTAATGCAAAGGAGATTTTTTCATCAATCCTTAAGTGCGATATGAAGAATATCTACTTCACTTCCGGCGGAACCGAATCGGATAATATAGCAATTATCGGTGCGGCGACTGCAGCGAAGAGAAAGGGAATGCATCTGATAACAACGCAGATCGAGCATCCCGCTGTTATCAATACAATGAAGCATCTTGAGAGTGAAGGATATACAGTTACATATCTGCCTGTTGACAGTTACGGCCTGGTTAAGCTCGATAAGCTTGAGGCGGCAATTACTCCCGAAACTACTCTTGTCTCAATAATGCATGTTAATAACGAGATTGGTTCGATGCAAAATATTGCTGAGATCGGAGCACTGATTAAAAAGTGTAATCCGGAGACCTTGTTCCATGTAGATGCAGTGCAGGGCTTCGGTAAAGCTCAGATTATACCTAAGAAAATGAACATAGACCTTATGTCTGTGAGCAGTCACAAGATTCATGGACCCAAGGGTATGGGAATGCTCTATGTGGGAGATAAGGTTAGACTGAATCCTATTGTGTTCGGCGGAGGACAGCAGAATGGTCTTCGCTCAGGCACAGAAAATATGCCCGGAATCGCCGGAATGGCGAAAGCGGCAGATACAGTTTGCAGCAAACTTAAGGATGATGCAGATAAGCTCTATGCACTTAAGGAAAGACTTATCAAAGGTGCGCTTAAGCTTGAAGGTGTGCAGGTAAACGGTGTTGAACTTTCAGATGAATTAAAATCTGCACTTGCAGCAGGGGATGTTAGTGAATCTTCATCTGAAGAGCTAAAGGCAGCTATTGCCAAGACCGCGCCTCATATTGTGAGTCTATCATTCCCGGGAATCAGAGCTGAGGTAATGCTCCATACATTGGAAAATGATGGTATATATGTATCTGCGGGAAGCGCTTGCTCGACACATAAACCGGAGCCGTCAGCTACATTAAAAGCAATCGGTTTGGATAAGAGTTTGCTGGACTGCACTCTGAGATTTTCTATGTCTGTATTTACTACAGAGGATGAAATTGATAAGACAATAAGTGTATTGACTGATAAGCTTCCGATGCTTCAGAAATACACCAGAAGATAAAGGTAAAATTAGAGTATGAAAAAAGAAATGTTTTGCGATTTTCTGATTAAGTATGCAGAAATCGGCATTAAGGGTAAAAACAGATACCTCTTTGAGGATGCACTTGTATCAAGAATAATGAACGCAATGAAGCGCGTTGACGGAGAGTTTTCAATCAGAAAGACTCCCGGAAGAATCTTTTTAAGAAGTGAGAGTGAGTTTGATTTTGACGAAGCGGTAGATGCACTTCAGCATGTATTCGGAATCGTTGGAATCTGCCCTATCGTAAGACTTGATATTGTGGATCCCGAAACATTGGCACAGAATGTGACCGATTATATGCGCGAGATGTACGGTGCCGAACTTTGTGGAAGAGGACTCACCGCTAATCAGGCTGTTGAGATTATGAACAGCAATGGTTTTACTGCAGACAGTGCGGAAGCGGCAGTCAGCGACGAAGTATACGGTAAGATTAAGTGGCAGGAGGTTCTTCCTTCTGTTAAGAGAGATGCTGCCGATACCATTCGTTTCAAGATGATGGTAAGAAGAGAGCGTAAGAGCTATCCCAAGGATTCAATGGTATTGAACGAGGATATCGGAGAGGCTCTGCTCAATGCGTTCCCCGGACTTAAGGTTGATGTGCATCGCCCTGAAAAAATTGTATATGTAGAAATCAGAGATTCAATTTATCTTTATTCTGAGATAATTCCCGGACCCGGTGGTATGCCTGTGGGAACCGGCGGACATGGAATGCTTCTTCTTTCGGGAGGAATCGACAGTCCGGTAGCCGGATATATGGTATCAAAAAGAGGTGTTACCATCGATGCAGTATACTTTAATGCACCGCCTTACACTTCAGAGAGAGCACTTCAGAAGGTTATCGATCTCGCAACGATTATTTCAAAATATACCGGCCCGATTAATCTGCATGTAATTAACTTTACAGAGATTCAGATGGCTATTTATGAAAAGTGTCCTCATGATGAACTTACTATCATTATGAGAAGATATATGATGAGAATCGCTGAGCATCTTGCAGAAGAATGCGGAGCGCAGGGACTCATCACAGGTGAGAGCATCGGACAGGTTGCATCACAGACATTTGCATCGCTGGTATGCACCAATGAAGTATGTACACTCCCGGTAATCAGACCTCTGATCGCATTTGATAAGCAGGACATTGTAGAAATCTCGCAGAAGATTGGAAGCTATGAGACTTCTATTCTTCCTTACGAGGATTGCTGCACAATCTTTGTTGCTAAGCATCCCGTGACTAAGCCGAGCCGTACTGTTATAAGAAGACATGAGGCACACCTCGATGATGTAATAGAGGATATGCTTAAGACTGCATACGAAACCGATACAATTATAAGAGTCGGAGATTGATACAGGATAAGCAAGATTTAGATTTATATAATGATTTATGTGGTCGTTGGATATTTGTCGTGGCGAATATTCAACGACTGTTGAATGTAAGAAGTAGGAATTAAGAATTAAGAATTAAGAATTAAAAATTAAGAAGTAAGAAGTAACCGATAACAGTAATTGATTTAACGTATGAGTATGGCACGTTAAAAGGGAAATGGTGAGTTAAGAGATAAACAAAAAAAGAGCACTCATAATGAGTGCTCTGAAATATCAATTTATGTAAGGATTAAACCTCATACTGCTTAAGAAGAGCAAGTACTTCATCAGCGCCATCCTCAGTGTGGATGTTGAGGTCGATGGGCTTTGAAAGATCAAGTGAGAAGATACCCATAATAGACTTAGCGTCGATTACGTATCTGCCAGATACAAGATCGAAGTCATAATCAAACTTGGTGATGTCGTTAACAAAGCTCTTTACCTTGTCGATTGAATTGAGAGAAATCTTAATTGTCTTCATTTTTTTGTTTCCTCCAAAAAATATACTTTTTCCTTTTCTTTTGCTACGCCCCCATAATAAGTGAGAAAACGTTGTAAGTCAATACAAATTCATCAGAAAAAACTGACAAACTTTTATATGATAACAATGAGAAGTATAGCATTTCATAACCTAGGCTGCAAGGTAAATGAGTACGAAATGGAAGTAATGCGGCAAATAGTACAAAATAACGGTTATAATATTGTGGAATTTACACAAAAAGCAGACATATATGTAGTCAACACATGCACAGTGACTAACATGGCTGACAGAAAAAGCCGTCAGATGCTCCATAGGGCTAAGCAGCTTAACCCTGATGCTGTGGTTGTGGCTGCCGGATGCTATGCTCAGACCGGTATTGAGGACCTTAAAAAGGACTTGGCTGTTGATATAATCATAGGTAACAACCATAAGACTGAGATTGCGGATATACTTGCAGGTTATTTTGCAGAGCATCCCGAGAAGATGCCGATGAATGAAGGCAGCAGAGATCAGCTTACTGTTATGTCGGAGTTGTCTGAACCTACCGAATATGAGAATACTACTTATTATGAGAGTTCGGATAGAACAAGAGTAGATGTTAAGATACAGGACGGATGTAATCAGTTCTGTGCATACTGCGCCATTCCTCTAGCACGAGGCAGAGTAAGAAGCCGTAAGCCGGAAGATATAATAGAAGAAATAACCAGACTTGTTAACAACGGACATCGCGAGATTGTGCTGACAGGAATTCATATCAGCTCATACGGAATTGATTTTGATGACGCTGACTGGCAGGAAGGAAAATGTAGTCCGTCCGAGCATGAATCAGTTAAAAACGGAGAGCTTATGCGCGATTATCGCGGCAAGTCAAAGCTTTTTGATCTGATAGAGATAATCGATAAGAGTATTCCTGAGGATAAGCTTTCGAGAATACGTCTCGGCTCACTGGAACCCAGAGTGGTTACAGAGGAAAATGTAGCAAGATTAATCGCCGTGAAGAGAGTATGCCCTCATTTTCATATGTCATTACAGAGCGGATGCGATACTGTCTTAAAGCGTATGAACCGTCATTATACTACAGAGGAGTATAAGAATAGTGTGGAGCTGCTTCGTAAAAGGTACGCAGAAAACGGACTTAGTGCAGCTATCACAACAGATGTCATTGTCGGATTCCCCGGGGAGACAGAAGAGGAATTTGAACAGACACGAGAATATCTTGAAGATATGAAAATATATGAAATGCATGTTTTTAAGTATTCAAGACGTAAAAATACAGTTGCTGATAAGATGCCCGGACAGGTTACAGATGCTCTTAAGGATGTCAGAAGCAACATACTTCTTGATATGACCGCCCGCCATTCTCTTGAGTACAGACAGAGGATGATAGGCACCGTATTGAAGGTTTTATTCGAAGAGGAAAAGGACGGACATCTGATTGGTCACACAGCGGATTATGTAAGGGTAGCGGTTAAGGCAGATGAATTAGCAGATGCCGATAATGTAATAGGTAAAATCCTTGAGGTAAAGGCTGTAGGAATGCTTCGGGATGATACAGTTCTTGCAACGGGTTGAATTATTGCAAAAAATAAGTTACTATGAAGTGTGATATAGTAGCAGCATGATAAACTGTCAGAGGTATGCGTACCACTGACAGCATTAATGTATACGAAAGAGAGAAGAAAAATGGATCGTGATTTGGGGAATACTAGATTTTTTGAGGTTCAGACTGAGCCCCCGACAACTGTAAAGGCAGTTTTGGCTTCGGTATATGAGTCGCTCCAGGAAAAGGGCTACAACCCTGTTAACCAGATTGTTGGTTATATTATGAGCGGTGATCCCACATATGTTACCAGCCATAATAATGCAAGAAGCCTTATTATGAAGGTTGAGCGTGATGAGCTTGTTGAAGAACTTCTCAATAATTATATTCTTAACAGAGGATGGGAGCAGGAATAGTCCATGAGAATAATGGGACTTGACTTTGGATCCAAAACTGTTGGCGTGGCAATCAGTGACCCGCTTCTGATTACAGCACAGGCCAAAGAGATAATCAGACGTGACAGAGAGAACAAGCTGCGAAAGACTCTTTCCAGAATAGAAGAACTCTGCGTAGAGTATGAAGTGAGTGAGATTGTACTGGGGTTGCCGCTTCATATGAATGGCGATGAGGGGATTCGCGCGCAGATTTCCAGAGAGTTTGCTGAGGATTTGGAACGTAGAACAGGACTGCCTGTTACTATGCTGGATGAGAGACTTACGACAGTGGAGGCCGACGAGATTATGATGGAGGTCGGTATCCGCAGAGAGAATCGTAAGGAATATGTAGATATGATTGCAGCACAGATAATACTGCAGGATTATCTTGATAATCGTAAACAATAATGTGGAGGCGCATGATTTGGGTGCGTTTTCGTGTGATAAGGATAAAAAGATGAGTGATACAAAGCTTGAAAAAATAATTTTCAATCCCGAAGGAGAGGATCCGGTAGAATTCTTTGTACTTGAACAGACCAGAATCGGTGGATTCAATTATATCCTCGTAACAGATTTCGAGGAGGGAGACGGAGAAGCATTGATTCTCAAGGATTTGTCTGGAGACGGAGAGGAAGAGAGCAGATACGTTATCGTTTCTGACGATGATGAGCTCGCTGCCGTTGCAGACGTTTTTGAGGATATGCTTGAGGATGTTGAGCTCGTCAGTGATGACAAAGAGTAGAATTATATGAAAAATAAAAATGATATGAAATCTGAAGGGTCCAAGATTAAGGTTATTCCTCTTGGAGGACTCGAACAGATTGGTATGAATATTACTGCCTTCGAATATGAGGACAGTATTGTCGTTGTGGATTGCGGATTGTCTTTCCCGGCAGATGATATGCTTGGAATAGATCTTGTAATTCCTGATGTGACTTATCTTAAGAATAATATAGATAAGGTTAAGGCCTTCGTTATAACACATGGCCATGAGGATCATATAGGAGCACTTCCTTATGTACTCAGAGAAGTAAATGTGCCTATTTATGCGACACGTTTGACAATGGGTATTATTGAAAATAAGCTTATCGAGCATAAGCTTATGGATATAACCGAGAGAATAGTGGTAAGCTTTGGACAGACTGTTCAGCTCGGACAGTTTAAGGTCGAATTTATTAAGACCAACCATAGTATTGTAGACGCAGCTGCACTTGCTATTTATTCACCTGAGGGTGTTATCGTACATACCGGAGACTTCAAGGTAGATTATACACCGGTATACGGAGATGCTATTGATCTTCAGAGATTTGCAGAGATTGGTCGTAAGGGAGTTCTTGCTCTTATGTGCGATTCAACCAATGCAGAGAGACCTGGTTTTACTCCTTCAGAGAAGACTGTAGGTAAGACCTTCGACAATCTCTTTAATGAGCATAAAAATTCAAGAATTTTTGTTGCAACCTTCGCTTCTAACGTTGACAGAGTTCAGCAGATAATCAATACAGCCCACAAGTTTGGCCGTAAGGTAACAGTCGAAGGACGCAGCATGGTTAATATCATCGAGACTGCTATCAGACTTGAGTGCATAAGTGTGCCTGAGGAGACTCTTGTTGATATTGATATGATTCGCAACTATCCTCCTGACAGACAGGTAATTATCACTACCGGAAGCCAGGGAGAAAGTATGGCGGCTCTCAGCAGAATGGCTAACGGAACTCACCGTAAGATTACTGTCGGAGCCGGCGATACGGTTATTTTCTCATCACATCCCATACCGGGAAATGAGAAGCCTGTAACCAAGATTATAAATGAGCTCCTTGCAAAAGGTGTTGAAGTTGTTTTCCAGGATGTACATGTATCGGGTCATGCATGTCAGGAGGAAATCAAGCTCATTTATACATTGATTCAGCCTAAGTATTCTATTCCTGCCCATGGAGAGTATAAGCATCTGAAGGCTCAGGCCAAGATTGCTGAAGAACTCGGAATGGATAAGGAAAATATATTTATTCTTTCTTCGGGCGATGTGCTCGAGTTAAGCAGAGACAGTGCTAAGGTATCAGGATGTGTGCCTGTGGGAGACATACTGGTTGATGGTCTTGGCGTAGGTGATGTCGGAAATGTAGTATTGAGAGACAGACAGCACCTTGCAGAGGATGGAATTCTTATTGTAGTAATGTGTCTTGATCAGCTCAGCGGCGAGCTTGTAGCCGGTCCCGATATCGTGTCCAGAGGATTTGTATTTGTAAAAGAATCTGAGGATTTGGTAGAGGAAGCTCGAGCTTTGGTAGAGAGTACGGTTGAAGGATATATTACCCGTCATATCTCTGATTGGGGAAGAATCAAGACAGGAACCAAGGATGTGCTCAGCGAGTTTATTTGGAAAAAGACTAAGCGTCGTCCTATGATACTTCCTATTATTCAGGAAGTATAAATTGAAAATCCGTAACATATAAGGGGATTGTCATGAACACAGTAGATGAATCTGTTAACAATCTTATAGAGACAATTAAAAAATCGGAAGTATATCTCGAGTATCACAATCAGCTCGAACTCTTAAGAAAGGATCCCGAGCTTAAGAGACAGGTAGATGAGTTCCGCAAGAGAAACTATGAGATGCAGATGAATGAGGATATGGATTTCGGAATGCTGGCAAGTTTCCAGAGCGAGTTTAAGTCTTTCATAGAGAATCCGCTGGTAGATAATTTTCTTGCTGCAGAATTGGATTTTTGCAAAATGATGCAGAAGATTAATTTCTCTATTGTAGAGGCAATGGATTTTGAGTAGTGACCGGGGTGCCGGTGTTAAACAAACACATGAGGTGTTTTATGAATCGCAGTAAGAGTGAAAAAATGGAGATGGCAGGTAAAGTATTGTCAGTTGTCGGCAATATTTTTGATGCTGTAATCAATATTTTACTTGTAGTCGGAATTGTATATGTAATCTATAAGAGCGCATTTACCTGCTATGATTACGGATATCGCGTATATACTGAAGAAGCTGTTTCAAGCGGCGAAGGCAGAGAAGTTACGCTTGTGATTCCTGTTGATTTTACAGCTAAGGAATTGGGCGAGCTTTTTGAAAATAATGGTCTTTCAAAGGATCATATTTTGTGTACACTTCAGTATTACTGTTCTGAGTACCGTGAGGACATCAAGGGCGGAACTTACACGCTTAACACCAACATGACTGTTGATGAGATGTTTTGCAGTATCGCGGATATAAATATAGCCAAGGAAAAGGAACAAGCAGAACGCGAGGAGGAAGCTGCCAAGCAGAATGCCAAAGAGGAAGATGCGCTTAATTCATATGATGAAGAGTCCGATTATGCTGAGGATGGCGGATCGGATGAGGTTCAGAATATTGATGTTAACGGAGATGACCTCTTAGGAGATACAAACAGATGATAATTGATGAGAGAACAGCTACCTTTATTGATCTTATGGACAAAGGAAACGGTGCCTTCCTGGATATGATTGAGAGTGAGGCACTTGCCGACGGAGTTCCGATTATCAGAAGATCGACACAGAGTTTGCTGAGGTTCCTCATAAAGTTTTCCAAGCCGAAACGCATCCTGGAAATAGGGACAGCGGTCGGCTTTTCTGCTTTACTTATGAGCGAAGCTGCAGGCCCTGATACACATATTGATACAATTGAAAAATACGAGAAGAGAATTCCCATTGCACATGCTAATATTGAGAGGGCGCGTGACGCAGGTGAGTGTTCGATGGATGCTGAACTTAAGAGAATTACCTTATATGAAGGCGATGCATTCGAGATTTTACCTACGCTTCAGGGAACCTACGATATGATTTTTATGGATGCGGCTAAGGGGCAGTATATAAATTGGCTCCCCGAGCTTATGAGATTACTGCCTGAAGGCGGATTACTGGTATCCGACAATATACTTCAGGACGGAGATGTGATTGAGTCCAGGTTTGCGGTTACAAGGCGTGACAGAACAATACATTCACGTATGCGAGATTACATCTATGAACTTAAACATAATGATCAGCTCGAGACGGTAATTCTTCCTGTGGGGGACGGAATGACACTGAGCACCAGGATTAAGTGATATAAGTATAAGTGATTTCATGCTTAAGCGAACGAGAGACATTAGGCATGATAATCAAACGATATGATGGAGAATACTATGACTGACAGAAAGAAGCCGGAACTGCTATGCCCGGCAAGCAGCCTTGAGGTATTAAAATGCGCGGTACGCTATGGAGCGGACGCGGTGTATATAGGTGGTGAGGCATTTGGACTCAGAGCAAAGGCCAAGAATTTCTCGCCTGAAGAAATGGCAGAAGGAATTGCGTTCGCACATGCATATGGTGTGAGGGTTCATGTTACAGCCAATATTCTTGCACACAATTATGATTTAAGCGGTGCAAAAAAATATTTTGAAGAATTGAGAGACTTAAAACATATTATTACCGAGCAGGATATGATATGGGTTAATGAGGCAAGGGAAGCGATAGCAACTGCTGAAGAGTCGGGAAAGGTTATACAGGTTTCGGGAAGCCGTGACAGACTGGAAAAGGAATATCTGGATAAGTGGAAGCCCGGATATGAAGTGACAGCTCATCCCGATGCGCTGATAGTTGCAGATCCCGGTATGTACTCTATGTGCAGAGAGGTGTGGCCGGAGGCAGAGATTCATATCTCGACGCAGGCCAACAATACCAATTACGAGACCTATAAGTTCTGGTGGAAGATGGGTGCGAAACGAGTAGTAAGTGCTCGTGAACTGTCACTCAGAGAGATTGCTGAAATCAGAGATAACATACCTGAAGATATGGAGATTGAGAGCTTTATTCACGGAGCTATGTGCATCTCGTATTCTGGACGTTGCCTGCTTTCTAATTTCTTCACGGGAAGAGATGCCAATCATGGCGCATGCACTCATCCGTGCAGATGGAAGTACAGTGTATCCGAGTTGAGTGATGCCATGAAGGATGTTCGCGGTGATTCGGATGATACTAACCTGGAGACGGTATGTGCGGATAAGGATTGCTTTGAGACTGAAGGACATGAGATTCGCTATGCGATAGAGGAGGATAGCCGCCCGGGTGAGTATCTTCCTGTCTATGAAAATGAGCGTGGAACATATATTTTCAATTCGCGCGACCTGTGTATGATAGAGCATATTCCGGATTTGGTAAATGCGGGAATCGATTCGTGGAAGATCGAGGGCCGTATGAAGACAGCTCTTTATGTAGCAACGGTTGCAAGAACATATCGCAAGGCAATTGATGATTATTTTGAGAGCCCGGAAAAATATGAGGCTAATTTGCCGTGGTACCGTGAGCAGATTGCGAAGTGCACATACAGAAAATTCTGTACCGGATTTTTCTATGGTAAGCCGGACGAGGACAGCCAGATATATGACAATAACACCTACTCAAGTGATGCGGTATATCTTGCAATGATAGAACAGCTTCATTTTGCTGGTGATAAATGTTTCGTCGAATTTACTCAGAAAAATAAGTTTTCTGTAGGCGATACAATTGAGATCATGAAGGCTGACGGAAAAGATATAAAGTCTGAGGTGATGGAGCTTTATCATATATGTACAGAGGCTGAACTTCGCAAGATTGCCAAGGAAAACAAAGAACAGGAATGCAAACTTCAAAAGTATGAACAGGCAACCGGCAAAGAGGGAGCGAAGCTTTTAGAGACTGAGATTATTGAAGTCTTAGAATTGTTTGGCCGCAAGTGTATAAAGGCGGATAGCTGTCCTCACGCACAGGAGAGAGTATTGGCTGTACTTTCGGTTAATCCGGAGGTTGGAGATTTGCTGAGACAGCCGGACTGATGAAATGTAGTCGCTTTGATTGAGCTGTTTGATAATGCATTAATCAAATTATTAGGTTGGAATAAATTATCAATTTAGGATATAATGTCTTGAATGCATATATCTGTAGATGGCGAATGCCGTTTATGGCAGAGTATAAAGATAAGTCGCAAACTTGTATCTTTATGCTTTGTGGAAAGGATTAGAGATGGGCGAAATGCTTAATGTGGAAGAGCTTTTCGGCAGTAAGGTATTTACTGTTGAAAAAATGAAGGAACGACTTCCTAAGACTGTTTTCAAGGAAGTAAAAAAAGTCATGGAATGTGGCGGTGAACTTACTAAGGAATCTGCCGATGTTGTCGCTAAGGCAATGAAGGATTGGGCTATTGAGAATGGTGCAACCCATTACACTCACTGGTTCCAGCCGCTTACCGGTATCACTGCTGAAAAGCAGGATGCTTTTGTCACACATCCCGATGAAGAAGGCAGAATGCTCATGGAGTTTTCCGGCAAGGAACTCATCAAGGGCGAGACCGACGCTTCATCATTCCCTTCAGGTGGACTTCGCGCTACTTTTGAGGCGAGAGGATACACAGTATGGGATATCACTTCACCTGTATTCTTAAAAGAGGATGCTACAGGAGTCGTTCTTTGTATTCCTACAGCATTCTGTTCATTTACCGGAGAGGCTCTTGATAAGAAGACTCCCCTTCTTAGATCAATGGAGGCTGTTTCAACACAGGCTCTCAGAATTCTTCGTCTGTTCGGAAATACTGATGCAAAGAGAGTAATCGCGTCTGTAGGACCTGAGCAGGAGTATTTCATTGTAGATCGTGAAAAATATCTTAAGAGACCTGACCTGATTTTTGCAGGACGCACTCTTTTTGGAGCACCTGCACCTAAGGGACAGGAGATGGACGACCATTATTTCGGAGCTATTCGCGAGAGAATCGGTTCGTATATGAAGGACATCAACATTGAGCTTTGGAAGCTTGGCGTTACAGCAAAGACACAGCACAATGAGGTTGCACCTGCTCAGCACGAGCTCGCTCCTATATATGAGACTGCCAACATAGCAGTAGATCACAACCAGCTCATCATGGAAATTATGAAGAAGGTTGCAGGTCGTCATGGACTTACCTGTCTGCTTCATGAGAAGCCTTTTGCAGGCGTTAATGGTTCGGGCAAGCATGATAACTGGTCTCTTTCAACTGATACCGGTATGAATCTGCTAGATCCCGGCAACACTCCTAATGAAAATATTCAGTTCCTTCTCGTGCTTGCATGCATTATGAAGGCTGTAGATACACACGCAGATTTGCTCCGTCAGAGTGCTGCAGACGTAGGAAATGACCATCGTCTCGGCGCAGATGAGGCACCTCCGGCAATTATTTCTATTTTCCTCGGAGATCAGCTTGATGATGTTGTTAAGCAGCTTGTTGAGACCGGATGCGCTGATCACTCTATTCAGGGTGAGAAGCTTTTGACTGGTGTATCTACTCTTACCGATATTGAGAAGGATGCTACCGACAGAAACAGAACTTCTCCTTTTGCTTTCACAGGCAATAAGTTCGAGTTCAGAAGTGTCGGATCAAGTGACTCAATCGCAAGCCCTAACACAACTCTTAATGCTATCGTTGCAGAAGCATTCTGTGAGGCAGCTGACGAGCTTGAGAAGGCTGATAATCTTGAGATGGCTATCCATGACATGATTAAGAGATATATGACTGAGCATCAGAGAATTATTTTCAACGGTGACGGTTACTCTCAGGGCTGGGTAGATGAGGCTGCAAGACGTGGACTTCCCAATATCAAGTCTATGATTGATGCTTCTTCAGCGCTTACTACAGAGAAGTCTGTAGCTCTCTTTGAGAAGTTTGGAATCTATTCAAGAACCGAGCTTCAGTCAAGAGAAGAGATTACTTATGAGATATACTCTAAGTCTATCAACATTGAAGCTCTTACAATGATTGATATGGTCAGAAAGCTTTATCTGCCTGCAGTTATGAGCTATACCGGAGAACTTGCTAAGTCTATTAAGGCACTCAACGAAATCGGTATGGATTCATCCGTTCAGACAAAGGTTTTGAGCAATATCAGTGCTGAGCTGGCAAAAGCAAATGCTGCACTTGAAGCGCTTGAGGCGGCTGTTGCTAAAGCAAAGCTTATCAAAAACGGTAAGGATAAGGCGTATGCATTCAAGGACGAGGTAAAGGTTGCGATGGATAACCTCAGAAAGCCTGTGGATGCTTTGGAGACTATGGTCGATAATAAGGCATGGCCTGTTCCTACATATGCGGACCTGTTGTTTGAGGTATAAGTAGCGTATAGATAGAATTGTTTTGTGTATTTTGAGAAAATATCTATATAGCAAACAGGGAAATTGTATACAATTATACAATTTTGTACGAAAATCAAAAAAATCTATTGCATTTTCAAAAAGATAGTATTATTTTAGTAACATCAGTTGCGGATGTTAATCATCCCAACCGCATAATGGTAAACTTGAACAAAGATGTTCCGAATGGGCTAATGCGCCTTCGGAGCATCTTTTTATTTCCCAAAGTATTACATCAAAGTCAGTCAGAATGGTATTTACATCAATACCGGCTAAACAATTACTTCTTAGTCAGTCACAAAACAGCCGGTTGGTCAGTCATCATTACAACAGCTAAGTCAGTCACCATTTGGGAAATGTTCGAGGTTACGAAAAATAACCCGCATCGACAAAATAACAATACTAAACAGCGCGGAGTGATCAATCGAAGGGAGCAAAAAGATGAGCGATATTCTTAATGTGGAAGAATTATTTGGCAGCAAGGTATTTACTGTTGGCAAAATGAAGGAAAGACTTCCTAAGAGTGTTTTTAAGGAAGTAAAGAAAGTAATGGAACACGGCGGAGAACTTTCTAAGGAATCTGCTGATGTTGTTGCTAAGGCAATGAAGGATTGGGCAGTAGAAAATGGTGCTACCCACTATACTCACTGGTTCCAGCCTCTTACCGGAATTACCGCTGAAAAGCATGATGCATTTGTTACTCATCCTGATGATGAGGGTAAGATGATCATGGAGTTCTCAGGCAAGGAACTTATCAAGGGCGAGCCTGATGCTTCATCATTCCCTTCAGGTGGTCTTCGTGCTACTTTCGAAGCAAGAGGATATACAGTATGGGATATCACTTCACCTGCATTCCTTAAGGAAGATGCTACAGGAGTTATTCTTTGCATCCCTACAGCATTCTGCTCATATACCGGTGAAGCACTTGATAAGAAGACACCTCTTCTTCGTTCAATGGAAGCTGTCAGCGAGCAGGCACTTCGTATCGTAAAATTATTTGGAAATACCGAAGCTACCAAGGTTGTTGCTTCAGTAGGACCTGAGCAGGAATATTTCCTTGTAGACAGAGAAAAGTACTTAAAGAGACCTGACCTTATTTTTGCAGGTCGTACCCTTTTTGGTGCACCCGCTCCTAAGGGACAGGAAATGGAAGATCACTACTTTGGTGCTATCCGTGAGAGAATCGGTAGCTACATGAAGGATCTTAATATTGCACTTTGGAAGCTCGGCGTAACTGCAAAGACTCAGCACAATGAGGTTGCACCCGCTCAGCACGAGCTTGCACCTATATATGAGACTGCAAATATCGCAGTAGATCACAACCAGCTTGTAATGGAAACCATGAAGAAGGTTGCAGGTCGTCACGGACTTACCTGCCTGCTTCATGAGAAGCCTTTCGCAGGTGTAAACGGATCAGGTAAGCATGACAACTGGTCACTTTCTACCGATAATGGTGTAAACCTTCTCGATCCCGGAAAGACACCTAATGAGAATATTCAGTTCCTCCTTGTTCTTTCATGCATTATCAAGGCAGTAGATAAGCATGCAGATCTTCTTCGTCAGAGTGCAGCTGATGTAGGAAACGATCACAGACTTGGAGCTAACGAGGCACCTCCGGCAATCATCTCTGTATTCCTTGGTGAGCAGCTTGATGACGTTGTAAGACAGCTTATCGAAACCGGATCTGCAGATCACTCAATCCAGGGTTCTAAGCTTGTTACCGGTGTATCTACTCTTACTGATATTGAGAAGGATGCAACCGATAGAAACAGAACATCACCTTTCGCATTCACCGGAAATAAGTTTGAGTTCCGTATGGTAGGTTCTGCAGACTCTATCGCAAGCCCTAACACCACACTTAATGCAATTGTAGCTGAAGCTTTCTGCGAGGCTGCTGATATTCTTGAAAAGGCTGATAACTTCAGCCAGGCTGTACATAACCTTATCAAGACTAACCTTATCGAGCATCAGAGAGTTATCTTCAATGGTAACGGTTATTCAGATGCATGGGTTGAGGAAGCTGAGAAGCGTGGACTTCCCAACATCAAGTCTATGGTTGATGCAGCATCTGCACTTACTACTGATAAGAGCGTAGCTCTCTTCGAGAAGTTCAAGATCTTCACTAAGGTTGAGCTTGAGTCACGTGAAGAGATTACCTACGAGACATATTCAAAGACTATTAACATTGAAGCACTTACTATGATCGATATGGCTAAGAAGCTTTATCTTCCTGCTATCATCGGCTACACCAAGGAACTTGCAGATACTGTTAAGGTTCTCAAGGAGGTTGGTGCAGATACAGCAGTTCAGTGCGATGTTCTTTCTGCAGTATCAAGCGAGCTTGCTAAGGCGAATGCAGCACTCAAGGCACTCGAGGCAGCTACCGCTAAGGCTGAAGGCATTGAAGATGCAAAGGCTCAGGCTTATGCATTCAAGGATGATGTAAAGACCGCTATGGATGCACTCAGAAAGCCTGTAGACACTCTTGAGAATCTTGTAGACAAGAATGTATGGCCTGTACCTTCATATGCAGATCTTATCTTCGAAGTTTAATTTGAAGTATATTATCTGTAGAAGTTATTATTGAGATAATTAATCGCCCCGTTCTTCGGGGCGATTTCTTTTCGTAAACTTTTTTATAAATGTGAGTCAATGTGTTAAATTGCTGTTTTGTGAGCATACAAGCAAATATTTAACGCGGATGAATCGGCT
>DCIR01000071.1:61744-65278 GCA_002317155.1 Lachnospiraceae bacterium UBA1721 | reverse complement strand
TCGACGTCGTTTACGTTGCGCAAAAAACTTACAATTCCGTAAGCAGTTCTACTCCTGACTCGGCCTGATCTACACCGGGATCCTGGTTTGTCATGACAACAGAAACTTCTCCGGTCACAAAATTCATTTTCAGCATATTCTGTCCGTTTTCTCCCCAGCCCTGCGATACCAGTGTATCGTCACCCCGCAGGAACAGACCGAGTCCGACCCACGAAAAACTCTCTGCCGGCCGGATCATTTCCTGCGCAGATTCCCTGCTCAAAAAAGAGCTCCTGCCATTTACTGCCTCAATGAACTCTTTTGCAATAACCATCAGTTCACCCGGCGTGCTCCAAAGGCCCGAAGCTGCAAGGTCAGGAATCTGCGGGTATTTTCCCGGAATCAATATGCCTTCACTGTCATATCCTGCAGCCATACTTTGTTCTTTTTCCCGAAGTTCGATATTCTTAAGCGAGGCAAAGAATGTCTTATTAAGCCCTAACGGCTCAAAAACATATTGGGCTGCGATCTCCTCAAAAGCGGAGTCTGTTATTTCCCGGATCATCAATTGCAGCACACAGTAACCCGCATCGCTGTATTCAAATTCTGTCCCAGGTTGTTTTTCCGATACGGTGCGTCGTTTATTATATGGAGTTCTGCCCTCCAAAACATCCAACAAACCGACCTCATGATCATTACGGCGAAGTCCGTAAAAGGAGTCGTCCCCATCAACTATTCCGGAGGTATGTGTAAGGATCGATCTTATCGTAGCATCGCTTTCTTTTCCGTCTGCTGCAAGCAGCTTCCACTGATGAAGATAGCGGTTGACCGGATCGTCAATATTCAGCAGTTCCTGTTCTTCAAGTTTCATCACGGTCATTGCAGTGACAAACTTTGAAATCGAACACGCAGGAAAAACAGTATTTCCATTCACCGGGATACCGTTTTCCTTATCGGCAAGTCCGTTGTATTTTAATTTCTCTCTTCCGGCTGCATCCGTGTATGCGCAGCTTATTCCCGGAAACCGTTCATAAATTTGCTGCTCGGGGCTTTCAGAGCCGAGGGTCATATACTCTCGGAGCGCCAGGTATTCCCGCTGATAGGCGCCTCTTTGTTCTTCGCTTACACTGGCGTATGATTCATGTTTTGAAAACAGCTCGATAGCATCCTGCAGTGGGATCCATTCCGGCTGTACTCCGCGCCTCTTTTCCGCATCGGTAAGCTTCATCTGTCCATTTCCGGTCACCTCGCATACAAAGTAATACCCCGTATAGCGGTATTCTTCGTAATACTCTTGCATGACAAGGAAGTGCTTTAGCGGGCATACAATATACCCTGTTTCTTCCTCAACCTCACGGATCACACATTCTTCAGGTGTCTCTCCCTCTTCCAGTCCGCCTCCCGGTATGAGCCACCAGCCGGAATTCAGTTCATGCGAAAGAAGGATCTTTCCATCCTGTATGATGACCGCACGGCTGCCTTCACGTGTTTTTGTATAGGTTTCAAAGCGGTTTTCGCCATGTATTTCCACAGTCATTTAAGATTTCCCCTTTAGCAAAAAGATTGTCTTTGCCCATTCCGCAAACATAGGGATTACTGTCATACGTGTGACAGAACTCAAGAAAATCCTGTCTCTGTTCCGGATTGTTCACAATCTTCACAAGTATCTCATTTGGAATCGTTCTGGCTAAAGCACCGGGGCCTGCAAGTTCAACATTCTTTACACCGTTCTTTTCAAGAATCTCTTTCAATTCATCCGGCATAAAGTGATACGAGATGCTCCAGGGAGCTTCACCTCTGTCGTAAGCTTTCTTACTCTCTTCTATATCCCCGAAGAGCCCCGTTTCATATGTCTTCATGATCGTATCCTCTGAAAAAGAGAATTGCTCAATCATCTGTTCACGGTTGCTTAAGCACCATTGCACCCATCCGTCTTTACAGTCCTTATCGAGAATAAACTGATTCTTCTGGATAGGGTTTGCAAGATATGGCAGAGCCCCCAATCGGCTTGATACACTTATCATAATACGCTTACGGGCAAGTCTGACCAGTTCACTGATCGTCTTCGCCTGATGAGGATACGTGTACGAGATTGAAGAATCAAAAGACATAACAAGATCGAAAGATTTATCCGCATAAGCAGACAGATCTTCCAATGCTCCCTGTACAAATGTGATCCTGTCAAGAACGCCTTCTTTTTCCGCAAGTTCCTTTGCTTTATCGATCATGGGTCGGGAGATATCAAAGTGTGTTACCTTTAGGCCTTGCTTTGCGAGAAGTATGGAAAAACGTCCACAACCTGCGCCGCCGTCAAATACAGTTTCGATACCATCAAGATTAGATAACAGTTCCTTTTCTATGTGTGATTTCTGTACAATATCATCAATGAATGTGTTTTCGCGTTCCGCTTCAAGTTCACCTTTATCAGGCTGGTTCCACATTCTTTCTGATATTCTGGTGCTGTAATCCATAATCTATCGTCTCCCGGCTCTATCATCCATAAAGTATCCAAAATTAAACCTGATCTCATGACGGGCTATATCACGATTTGTATAGCAACATGTGTCATATCCGATCAATTCGAATCCCTGGCTGCGGTAAAAAGAAATTGCTCGGACATTACAGGATTGCGTCTCCAAAATGATGGCTCGTCTGTTCTGAAGCTTGGCTTGTTCTTTTGCAAGATTCATAAGTGCGGTTCCGATTCCCCGCCTGTGAAGTTCATCCGAAACCCACAGCTCCGTCACCATCAGTCTGTTGCTCCACTCTTCGGGACAGATTTCGATACAGGCCATCATTTTCTTTTTGCCATTCACTTCGGAAACAATTCCGAAAGCCTCTGCTTTTTCCCAATGATCCTGATACAAACTGTCGGGGAAATCATATTCCTCCGGGGTATGTGTTACCGGAGTATCAAACTTTTTCTTTACCATTTTCACTGAAAAAGAATCCGTGCTCTCCGTCTTTTCAAGATCGAAGTATTCTTCCGCGGTGTATATCATCATAATAGGAGTTCCCTTCCATTCTGACTTGGGTAAGGGAATTATTTTGTATTCATTCATTGCGCTTTGCATCCTTTATTCTGTAATAATCTTCCGCATCTATTCCGATCTGAACAAAATCCTTTGCCTTGGCAAATTTGTTGTTCAAAAGAACAACACTCTCAACATGCCCGGTAAAAGGGAACATATCGACCGGCTGTATCCTTCTGACCTTATATCCCTTACCGGCAAAATATTTCAAATCTCTTGCCTGAGTCTCGGGATTACATGATACATACACAACCTTCTCGGGATTCAGCTTCTTAACAGCGTCAATAAACACCTCTGTACTTCCGCTTCTCGGAGGGTCCATTATTACCACATCCGCCTTTTCGCCGCGCTCTGCCATCTTAGTCATGAATACGCCGGCATCGCCCTGGTAAAATTCTGCGTTAGTCACTTTATTCTCTTTAACATTAAGTCTCGCATCCTTTACGGCTTCAGAATTGAGTTCTACACCGATTACTTTACCGGCCTTTGATGAAGCCGCAAGACCAATAGTTCCGATTCCGCA
>DCIR01000071.1:0-61644 GCA_002317155.1 Lachnospiraceae bacterium UBA1721 | reverse complement strand
AACTTTTCAGTCTGAACCGGATTAATCTGATAGAACGAGCTGGGTGATATCTTGAAGGTCATTCCACACAAAGTATCTTTTATGAAACCGGGACCATAAAGAGTGATATTCCTCTCACCAAGCACCATGCTGGTATCCTTGTCATTGATGTTCAGCACTACGGTAGTAATCTCCGGGTGCTGTCTTCTGAGTTCTTTGACAAAATTATTTTTAGACGGGAAAATAGGCGACGCACATACCAGCACTACCATTATCTCCCCGGTAGAAAATCCTTTTCTTACAAGGATATGTCTCAATAAACCGCTGCCATTATCCTCGTTATAGATATAAATCTTGAATGATTTAGTCAGTCCGGCGATAGTCGCAATTATCTCCTGGCTTTTCTTATCCTCGAGCATGCACTCACTTACAGACACAACATTATGACTGCGCTCTTCATAAAAACCGTTGAGCACGTTGCCCTTACGATCCCTTGAGATTACATGATGAACCTTATTTCTGTAATATCGGGGATCCTTCATGCCAATAATTGGCTCTACTTTACCAAATTCGCCAAGCAGGCTCTCTACGGACTTTTGCTTAATATTAAGCTGCTCTACATACTGTACTCCTTGATACTGACAGCTTCCGCAACTTCTTACGATAGGACAGCTTCCCTTTGCTGACTTTTTTTCCGGCTTCTTTGCAGTCGTCTTCATTTCCGACGTCTTTGCACCTGTCTGCTTTTCAGACTTCTTTGCCGGTTTCTTCTCATTCTTCTTACCAAACTCTTTGGTAGCTTTCTTCTCAGGTTTCTTGCCAAATTCCTTGGCAACTTTATCGTTTACCCTTGCCTGACCTTGAGTTCTTTCCTTGTACTCTGATCTCTTTGCCCCTTGATCCGCCTTGGAATTCCTGCCCTTTTTGCTTTCCAACTTGGAATTCTTGTCCTTTGCCTCTACCGCTCTTGATGCCTTGGTCTTTTCCCCTGTCGTTCTTGAAACCTTGGTCTTTTCCTCTGCTTCCGGGAGCTGACCCTTTGACATTTTTTCCATTATTCTCTCTTGAAGCGTTTGCTTGTGATTTGCCATTTATCTTTTTCTCCGATTTATTGAAGCTATTATTCTTACTTGAAGCATTTTGCTTTCCGCCTGTATTCCTGCCGGCACCATCTGTATTTTTGCTTGCGCCACCTGCATTCTTACCGGTTACATGCTTTCCACCCATCTTTCTGGGTGGTATCAGACAGTTCGGTCCGAAGCCAATCAGGTCTTCACGCCCCTCCTTGATCAGTGCCTCCTTTACCAAATCATAATTCTCAGGACGGCGGTACTGAATCAAGGCACGCTGCATTGCTTTCTCATGTGGATTAACCGTTACATTAACCGGTTTCATGTTGCGCGGATCCACCCCACAGTAATACATGCAGGTAGATATAGTAGACGGTGTGGGGTAAAAATCCTGCACCTGCTCAGGCATGTAACCCATATCACGAATACTCTCTGCCAACGCAATTGCATCCTTTAAGTCTGAGCCCGGATGTGATGAAATCAAATAGGGAACCACATACTGCTTAAGCCCTAATCTGTCATTTACTCTCTTAAATTTATCTACAAATTTCTCATATACCTGCGCTCTGGGTTTTCCCATAAGATCAAGCACATGATCCGTAACATGCTCAGGCGCTACTCTTAACTGACCGCTGACATGATATTTGCACAGCTCCTCGAGGAACGTATCATCCTTATCAGCCATCAGGTAGTCATATCTTATTCCCGAACGTACGAATACCTTTTTCACTCCGGGAATCTTACGCAGCTTACGAAGAAGAGCCACATAATCCGAGTGATCTACCTTCATATTTTTGCAGACATCCGGATAGAGACACTGCTTATTGGTACAAGCACCATACTTAAATTGCTTATCACAGGCAGGACGTCTAAAGTTCGCTGTGGGTCCGCCTACATCATGTATATATCCCTTAAAATCAGGATCCTTAGTCATATTCTCAGCCTCACGAATCAGTGACTCGTGACTGCGTACCTGCAATACTCTTCCCTGATGGAAAGTTAATGCGCAGAAGCTACATCCTCCGAAACATCCTCTGTTACTAGTAAGTGAAAACTTAATCTCTGAAATTGCAGGGATTCCTCCAGCCGCCTCATAACTGGGATGATAGGCATTCATATACGGAAGCTCATATACATCATCAAATTCCTGTGTAGTGAGTGGTCTTGAAGGAGGATTCTGAACCACATATCTCTTTTCCCCATACTTTTCTATCAGCGGACATGCAGAATAAAAATCTGTATTCTGATACTGTACAAAAAAGCTTCTCGCATACGCTTTTCTGTCAGAAGAAATCTCGTCAAAATCCGGAAGAACGATTCCTTTTTTTCCACTCTCACCGGCAACGACACCGCTCACATCCTTAGCTTTATATACAGTTCCCGGTACATATGTGATATCCTGAACTGCTATTCCGCTATCAAGTGCATCTGCTATGGCTACACAAGCCAGCTCACCCATTCCATACATCAAAAGGTCTGCACCCGAATCCATCAGGATGGAACGCTTCATTTTATTAGACCAGTAATCGTAATGACCGAGTCTTCTGAGACTTGCCTCGATACCTCCAATCATTATAGGAGAATTCTTATACTTTCTCTTGATCAGATTGCAATACACTATGGTCGCATAGTCGGGACGCTTGCCGATTACTCCTCCGGGTGTATATGCATCAGCACTTCTGCGCTTTTTGCTGACACTGTAATGATTGACCATGGAATCCATATTTCCGGCACATACCAAAAATCCCAGTCGGGGTTCTCCGAAGGTGGTAATACTCTCATCATCAGTCCAATCGGGCTGTGAAATAATAGCCACCTTATAACCATGTGATTCCAATACTCGGCTGATTATTGCCGGACCAAACGATGAATGATCTACATAAGCATCGCCTATTACGAATACAAAATCCGGCTGAGTCCAGCCACGCTTTATCATATCTTCTTTTGTGATTGGAAGAAAATCCTTCATATAGTCCTCACATTCAAATTAATGAACAGTATTACATATATTTTACCATATATTGCCGTCTTATATCGCTATAATCGTACATAACAATGGCGGGAAATCCATTACCTTGGACCTCCCGCCAGCATTTTCATATACTATTTGTAATTAGTATTAATCCCAACTTTTACAATAGATTTTCTTTTGTATTACGAATCAACTGTTTGCCTTATCATTCTGCATTACAAATTAGTCGTTAGCCTTGTCATAAGCAATCTGTTTGAACAAATTATAGAGTCCGCTCTTGATAGCGTTATTATCATGATCTGCTCCGCTGATTTCATACCAAATGTGCTCTGAGCCATTAGTTTCAAGCAGCTCGTGATACGACAAAGGATACTTGCCTACAACCGAATCGTTGGTTCCGCAGCAGATAATGAACACATTAGGTTCTACAGCATCCTCGGCAAACTTCATCTCAGGCTCAGTCATCTGTCCGGGATGAGTCATAAATCCGTCTGTAGTAGGTACTATTCCGGGTGCCGCAGATATCGCGCACACATATCCGAAGAGCTCAGGTCTCTGCAGAGTGATATAGATTGTCTCACGTCCACCCATTGAAAAACCTGCAAGATAGGTATTTTCTCTTCCGGTGAGAACCGAATAATTGCTCTCGATATAAGGCATGAGATCATTTACCAAATCATTGATAAAGTTATCATAGGGAAGGCACGCTTCTGCATTAAATGCAGGCTGCTGGCTCGCATCAGTTGCCGCATACATATTGGGACATACAACTATAGTCTCCTCAATGAGTCCGTCTGCAGCCATATTTGCTACGATTTCTCTAATCTTATTGTTTGAGTCACTTGAAAATGAATACTCATTTCCAAAAATACCATGCAGGAGATAAAGTACCGGATACTGCTTGTCTTCACTGTAATCACCCGGAAGAATAATGCTGTAGCCTCTCTCCATTCCGCAGGTCTCAGAATAATAAGTTCCATGGGTATAATCACTGTAATCAACTCCCGCACGACGTGTGGTCACTGAAGAAGGACAGGTCTCCTCAATCTCGTTATTGAGAACTATCTCTTCGCTATCTGCAGTCTCCGGACTTTCCTCTGCATCTGTCCCCTCTGAGTCATCTGTTGCAATTCCACTTGCAAACATGCTCATATCTTCCTCGCTCATTCCTGTCTCGGTAGTCTCATTAACTGTATTATTTTCCACGGTTTCATCCCCCTGTGTATTATTTCCGCAAGCACATAAAAATGCTGTCATCATTGCAATCGATATTGCTATGAACTTATTTCTCATTACTGACCTCCATGTGGCATACTCACCACAATGGTAATTAAATCACACACAGATAGATGTTACTAATCAAATAATGCTTTATTATGCCACCTACTGCTCTTCTGATATTCTCTTAAACTCTCCACTAATCTCATTCTGAAGCTTTGTAAAAAGCTCGGAATATCTGAGGCAACCGCTTCCCTCATAGCATACGGCCTTTGCATACATACTCATGGGAATCTCGCGTCCTTCCCATACAATGTACTCGCCGTTATGACTGAGAATCTCCTTGCATACACCTTCTGCATAAGCTGCGTCTGAAGAATTGGTGAGGATTACAAACTCATCTCCGCCGATACGGAACAGAATATCCTCTTCTCCGGCTGCATTTTCCATACGCTTCATAGCAGTAATAATTGCAAGATCTCCTGCCTTAATTGAAATATCATTGATGGGAACCAGGCTGCGAATATCTCCTACTACAAAATAGCAGCCTCTTCTTTCTCTGAAGCAATCATATAATTCACTGATATCAACCTTCTTTTTTCCGCTCATATTTATGTCCTCCATAAGTTCCCGATCTAACTTATAGCCGGGAAACAATTCATAATCTGCGGGATTTTTTCTAAATTCCGAAGGTGATGTCTGCCAAACACTTTCAAATGCTCTGGTAAAAGCCTCATTGCTTCCGTATCCGTACTGAACACCTATGTCCAGCAGTGATTTTTCCGGGAAGCGAGCAATTTCTCGAGCTGCCATACTCATTCGTCTTCGGATGATATAATCCCTAATGCTTACGTTGTTAACATACTTGAAAAGCTTTTCAATAGTGGACTTCGAGCAATACAGATGATTAGCTATGTCATCTGTCTTCATGTTCTCTGTAAGATTATTCTCTATATAATCCATAGCCTCTATCAACAACTGAAGATTATCCATACTCTGTGTCCTTTCCATTTCGATATCGTAAGCTTATTATACAAGGCCTATATCCGCTTCTCTTGATAAAATGAGTAAAAACCTTATCTAAAAAAATGTCCGGTATTAATCAAAGCTCAATTCATTGATCAATTCCGGACATCGATAAAATATATGTGTTCTGATTACATAACCACGTACTGTTCTCTCAAGGTAGGTATCCAACACTTATTTTCCTGATTAAGCTTCCAAAGACACTCTGCAAAATCAAACGGATTGGCGGTATTGCCTGCCACCATGTCAAAGTGTGTGGGAATAGCCAAATCTACTCTCAGCTTATCAGACAACTGCGCAGCTTCCTCGACAGAAAGATTTCCGATGATACCCTTAGCTTCACGCTCCTCGTCTCTTCCATTGATGGGAGGGAAAAGAACATCCACATGACCCACACTTCTAAGATCCTTCTCAAGCTGTTCTGTCAAATAAGTATCTCCGAGATGAACCAGCTTCTTGTCTTCCAGTTCGAAACAGTATACCAAATTGTGGTCCTTGCCATTTTCATCTACCTGATGAACGGGATGTGCTGCAGAAAAACCTGTCACCTTAAGCTTACCGATATCCAGCTTCAAAGTCTCTCCTGCAGAAATTCCCATAACACGTTCTGCGGGAATTCCCCATCCTACAACCTCTTCTACACATCCTGCGGGGACAATGAACTTAGTTGTTTCATCAATTTTGGCAACCTCTGTAAGAGTCTCCTTCGCCATATGGTCAATATGGTCATGTGTACAGAAAATATAATCTGCCTCCAACTCCTCATAAGAAAGAACCGGGGGGTAATTTCTGATAGACTTACCGTTATCATCCAACAAATCATTCAACACAGGGTCAACTGCAAAAGCTACCTTATCATTAAAAATAACAAATCCGCACTGACCAATATAATTAATTGCTATCATTTTTAGTACTCTCTTTCATCGAAAAAGTATATTTTCACTGCCGAGCATTCCGGCATTTTAGTCAACTAAAGGACCTCTTCCATAGTATACTGCTGAATCTGCATACCAATATGACTGTAAAATCCAACTGCATTGGGATTACACTCCCATGCGTGAAGAGTCAGATTGTAGTAACCGTTATCCTTGGCAAATTTTTTGACATAATCATACATCTCTTTGCCAACATGCTGTCCACGCACATTTTCATCAATACACAAATCATCGATATAAAGCGATTTACATGCATAGCAGCTGGGACCTTCCGGTTTGTTGATTGTCTGGCAAAAACAGTGTCCGAGGATTTCACCTTCCTCTGATTCATATACAAAAATAGGATCGATGGTTTTATTGATTAAATCAACCAGCTCCTGTTCAGTATATTTCTGACCCTTCTCCTTAAAAAGATCCGGTCTTCCATTGTGATGAACCAAAAGAACCTGCCCAAGCAGCTTATTGATTCCGGGAATATCCCTAACCTCTGCTCTTCTAATCATAATAGTCTCCGCCTTACACTATACATTCACAGTACATTTTTCTTCCATATGAAGAATTATCTTGGCATCAGGAAGCTCCTTAGTCATTGATACCGTAATGGCTTTACCTTTTCTTGTCGCAGTTACAGTACTTACATGTTCTCCTGCCATATTTACTATCTCACAGGTCGCAGAAGCACCATTTGCCAGCTCATAAATATGCAGCTCCACATTCTTCTCATACTCATAATCGGGAACATTTCTGTCACCGCCCATAGCAAGAATAGTATTAGGCGCTACAAACAGTCCCAATGAGAAGTAATCATAAGTATCCGTGTAATATTTTCCGCCTTCCTGTGTCTTTTCTGATAAAAGATGTGTCCACTTTCCTTCGGGAAGATAGTAGGTCGCTGTACCCTTTTCATTGAAAACAGGTGCCACAAGCAGACTCTCACCAAGCATATACTGCATATCTAAATAAGTACATGCATGGTCATCGGGATATGCAAATACCATAGGGCGCATAACCGGTGTACCCTTTTCATGAGCCTCAACAGCCTTGGCATAGATATAAGGCATAAGTGAGCACTTAAGCTTAGTGAAATGTCTTACGACATCATTGCTCTCCTCATCAAATAACCACGGTACTCTGTAGCTTGTTGATCCGTGAAGTCTTGAATGCGATGACAACAGACCAAATGCTACCCATCTCTTATATAGATCTGCCGGAGCAGTATACTCAAATCCTGAAATATCATGGCTCCAGAATGCAAATCCACTCATTGCAAATGAAAGACCACCGCGAAGTGTCTCAGCCATTGAAGGATAGCTTGCACTACAGTCGCCGCCCCAATGGACAGGGAACTGCTGACAGGTTGCGGTTGCACTTCTTGCAAAAAGGCATGCCTCATTTTCACCCTTTACTTCCTTGAGAAGATCAAAGACAGCCTTGTTATACAGATATGTATAATAGTTGTGCATGGTCTTGGGATCTGATCCGTCAAAATACTTTACATCAAGAGGAATTCTCTCGCCAAAGTCAGTCTTAAAACAATCAATTCCCATATCAAGAATAGTCTTGAGCTTATCGGTGTACCACTTAGTTGCCGCAGGGTTGGTAAAGTCAACCAGTCCCATTCCGGCTACCCATTCATCAACCTGTTTTACACCATGTCCGTCCGCACGCATCAAAAGGTAACCCTTCTCGACACCCTCACGGAAGAACTCTGAATTCTGTGCTATATAAGGGTTAATCCATGCACAAAGCTTAAGTCCCTTGTCATGGTATCTCTTAAGCATACCCTCCACATCAGGGAATACTCTCTCATCCCACTCAAAATCACACCACTGGAATTCCTTCATCCAATAGCAGTCGAAATGGAACACTCGTAAAGGAATATCTCTTTCAGCCATTCCGTCAATAAATGATGTTACGGTAGCTTCATCATAGCTTGTCGTGAATGAAGTGGTAAGCCACAAACCAAAGCTCCACGCAGGAGGAAGTGCCGGACGACCTGACAATGCAGTAAAGTTCTCGATAACCTCTGCAGGCTTGGGACCATACATGAAGTAATATCTCATCTGCTCGCCTGGAACGCTGAATGATACATTTTCTACCTTCTCACTGCATACCTCAAACTCAACGTTATCTGTATTGTCTACGAAGATACCGTATCCTCTGTTTGACATATAGAAAGGTACGCACTTATATGAAACCTGTGAAGCAGTACCACCATCTTCATTCCAGGTCTCTACAGACTGACCATTTTTAACAAAAGGGGTAAATCTCTCGCCAAGACCGTAGATATATTCCCCGGGAGCAACAGAAAGCTGATTAACCATATAAGGCTTACCATTCTCACTGAAATAGTTGTCAGCAGGAAGCATTGTTGACTTCGGCTTGTCATACTGAACATACGCAAGATTTCTGAATCCGCAATTGGTAATTACCTCATTATTTACCATGAATGAATATGAAAAATTATTGCGGTCAACCTTAACCGTAACATCTCCGGTTGCGAGATATACTGCATCCTCGCATATCTCAACCGCATATTCTACCTGCTCTTCATTAAGCTCATATCTGGCCTCATGAGATTCATATGCAAGATAGTGACTAGCTGATACAGCAATTGTATTTTTACCGACAGCCCTGAATTCCAAAGTAATAGTAGGAAGATTGAGCACATCTCCTCTTCCGTTTATTTTTCTGCACGGACAAAGAATTCGCATACCCCCGGGAATCTCTGTCACATAATGAACGTCTGAAGCGTAGCTGATTTTTGCACGCTCACTCGTCATCCAAAAACCTTCTGTAAATTTCATACCCCTAATACCTCCTGATATTCATCGCACTTATATATAATATGCTCTGCTGATAAACAGATGAATCACTCTCAAAAACAGGAAAATTAATATAACCAACTGCGGAATATGATTGTCCTTTTTCACAAACAGCTTATCCACGTATGAAATAACAACCATAAGAAGCGCAACACCAAATATATACTTCAAAACCGCCAGCAATGATGTAGCTGCAAATGAAACTGCCAAAGCAACTGCTGCCACGCATAACAGACAATAAGTCAGCTTGCTTAACTTGTTCTCCTTACTTAGGATCAGATATGCACCAATTACCAATACTGCGGTCAGCGTAATCGGAAGCATATTTACACCATAGACAATCACAATCTGATTTCTCGGCACAGAAACGAACTGCCTCTTCATTGCATCTGCGATGTAATTAAACGATATCATTGGAACAAGCGCAAAAAGAAATATCAGATTACGTGTAAACGCATAAAATGATTTTTTTGCAGAAACAATTAACAATGCTAATGCGACCACAACTGCCAGCGCGTATTGAGCAATGGCAATCTTAGGCGATACCTTATAATTATAGAAAAAGGCACCGGTCAGTGTGATCAGCATTATGACCGCTATTATATTTTCGATTAAAATTATTTTCTTGGAATCTTTCATTTACTAATCATCCTATACCCGGATCAATAATAGCTATTACTGTATTGGTTACAGCTGCGATGTATACAAGACCTAAAAATGCGTAGTACACATACTTCTTCTTACCGGTAATACTCGGAACTATATCTCTAAGAAATGATGCGGATAAAAGAATAGCCAGCATCATTACTCCAAAGGTCGCTCTGGCCGGATACATCGGAGACAAAATCATCGCGCCGTCTGCGATTATCAGATAGATTGCCATCACTATCTGCTTGGCATCAAATTTCTTATCAACTACAAATCTGTAAATTAATGCCAAAATAACCGTTACAAGCATTGCTGCAAAAATGAAGCCCATTGTAGCCTCTGCAAGCGTAATTGTATGATTTTGAATCTTTTGAATCAGTGTCTCCTGAACAAGACTTCCTCTTACAAAATTTCCGGGCGCCACAACTACAAGAATTGATCCTGCAAGTGAGAACAGGCAGCCAAAATATGTCCACGCAGGAACCTTCTTTTTCTTAATCAAATGATAAGCTACGATTCCGGTAGCAATTACAAATGCACCGGGACCCATATTTTCATTACTCCAGCCTGTCATAATACCAAGTATGGATATAATAGGAATCATGTATATGTTTTTATACTTTTTGTCCTCGAACAGCCTTACATAAAAATATAGAAATGCTAAAATCCAACACGTAGAATAAAGATAATTAACACTTCCCGACTCCCAGAACATATTGAGTACGCACGTGGGATTGAATGCAATCTTTGCAGCATGGACAAATAAAAAGATTGAAATACTCCTGCGTCCGACATATTTCATGACGATAAATGACAAAAGCAAGGAAACCAGCACATTCAAAATATCTGCGCACAATTCTCCCGTCATCAGTACAAGCTGTAGTACTGCGTGATTAACACTGCGTCCACCCCAATTAAAAAAGTGCCAATACTGTGACTCATATATGTCTGCCAAATTAGCCAGGGGTTTACCGGTTACAATATTGGTCATGTACCACAGATCATCCTGCACAAATTTCAAACGTCTGTTAGCAATAAATTCCAATACTACAAGCGCCAAAATCAGTGCGATGAAAACCACTGCTTCCAATGTAATTTTCTTTGCATTTTCTTTGTTGTTCATACTAATCTCCGCATTTCGCTTCTATTGTAAGCTAACATCTATACATATATGCGAAATGCTACGTTGCATATAACAATAGGAGCGTTGTAAAACCAAACACTCCTAATTATTTTACTCTTACTATATAGTATATCATTCTGAAAAAATATTTCTATAATTCAATTACGGTCATACGTTTTTATTTCACAAGCTTTAAGTGATGGAAAAATGCTATTGCCCTATACTCATCCATCTGTGACACTCTCATTTCAAGCTGTACCATTTTTGCCTGCCACTCTTCATCATTATGCTTTTCCTGTTTCTGCTGCAGATCCCAAAAGGTTCTGATTCCGTAACATTCCGCAATCTTTAATTCCGGACACCATTTTATCAAATCCTCGTCATTATAATATCTGATAGCGCCGAACTTTGATGCCGCACTGTCCTTTCCATCAAGCAAATCATTTGCTTTCTCAAAATCGTCAAGAAGTACCGCCATCTGCATTACTCGGCCGGGACGGTTATGCTTTGCAATAGATATGAATCCGCCCTTTTTAAGCACACGCACTAATTCTTTTACTACCGCAGCCTTATTATCAATATACTCGAGCACGTTATGGCATATAACAACATCAAATGATTCATCTGCAAATTCAGCTAAAGCATCTATGCTTCCCACTACCTGCTGATAATCATTATCCTTCCATGCATTCTTTAGCATCTCATCCCATGGCTCGATAGCGACAACCTCATTATCTGCTGCAAAATGATTGGCAGTGATACCCTCTCCGCTGCCAAAATCCAATATTCTCTTACCCTTAATATCACCAAGTTGAGCCCATACAATTTTCTTAAACAAACGTTCCCAACCCATCAATTCTGTTAATTTATGCATATCTTTTTCCTACCCTCTTATATATTTAAATCAACTTATAGCTTATTCCAATTAACTTCCTTCAGCATCTGATAATATGCTGTCTTTCCCTCTGCCGAATATCCTGCTTTTTTATAAAAATCATGCGTTTTAGGATTGCTCGAACCGGTAATCAGCATCATCTTGTAGCAACCTGCATTGATAGCTATTTGCCTGGCATAATCCAGGCACGCACTGGCGAATCCTTTGCCACGATATTCTTTATGTGTCACTACATTTTCAACAAACGCATACGGAGAAACTCCACGTGTCAGGTTCGGAACAATAATACAGGTACATGACGAAACAAGTCTGCCATCTTCCTCAGCAACAATCAGATGATAATTGTCATCTGACATTATTTTACTCCATACTGCTGCCAGATGATCATCATTCTCAGGCACACTCGTCTCGTGCAAATGCAGATACAATTGCAAAAGCTCATTCAAATCATTTTCATTTGCTTCTCTTATCATATATCCATTCTCCAACCTCTATGAATCTATCGAAGTTTACCTTCTCAATTAACCTTGCGTTCAATAATCCTGTAGTGTCCCTTAAATACCTTCAATAAAATAATTCATAAACCCTATCTTAATATGCTACTTTTTTAATCAGTTCAAATATTTCTTCAAGCGTTCTCAACGTAATTTAACTCCATCCTTTCCACACATCTGGCTGATAGCCCAAGGTTGATTGCTTTCCATTTCGCACAACCGGAGTCTTTAGTACTGACTGATTCTCCAACACATTATATAATACTCATACCATATCCCAAAACATGAAACAACATGTTCTTAGTATACAAAAAGAAGGCAATAAGTTATATCCTTATTGCCCTCTTTTATATTTATTTATTTTATGTTATGCCCTAAACCCTCTATTGCTCTGTTCTACATAATTCTCTGTGACATCGTTTCTTCCATAGGTCAATCCGGCATACACTTCCTGCGAATTACCCATTACCGGTCCGGATGTATTCACATCCTTAATCTTATCATAAGCATCTCTGAGAGGAACTATTACATTTACCACCTCATCAAGAATAGAAGCATCATTTTTTGCTTCACTGGCACCTACTCTTCTAATACAATATCTGTACAGTTCCTTCATAGCAGGAGCCGGTTCATACTCACAATTCAGGCTTGCCATCAACTCTCTGAGGCAACCCTGGATATGACCGATTGCTGCATGAAAATCATTTGAATTCTTAGCATCCTCTATATATTCAAGAGTCATATCATAGAGTATTATGACCATCTCCGTACTGTTGGCCTGCGCTACTCTTCTGGTAAATTCCTGTTTCTTTTCGTTATTCATATTACTCTCCGCATCTTAGTATTATAAGTACTCAGTGATAAATTCTTATTAACTAATTCTTATTATTACAAATATTATTGTAACTGATTTTCATCCTTACAAAAGTCTATATACACAACAAGACATGACAATGGTGTCATGTCTTGTGGATAATCTTTTACTAATTACTGAAGCAACTGAAGTACTGTAGAAGGTCTGTCATTAGCCTGAGCAAGTACAGAAGTTCCTGCCTGAACAAGTACATTGTAGGTACTATAGTCAGTCATTTCAGCAGCCATATCTACATCCATGATTCTTGAATATGCACTGGTCATATTCTCATCCACTACTCCGAGGTTTTCGGTTGTAGATTCCAAACGGTTCTGATATGCACCAAGCTTACCTCTTACCGAATTGATAAATGATGTAGCCTCGGTAAGTCTGTCGAGAGCATAACCGGCCTTTTCCTGTGTAGATACATCAATCTTAGCAATACCCATATTTCCAAGAGATACTGCCGGAATATCTACTGCGATAATCTGTCCCTCATTAGAACCTACCTGTAATCTCATAGGTCCAACATCTGTAACATCTATTTTGAAGCTTCCGCCGATATCTCCGGCCTGAGGCTTGCCATCAGCATCGAAAACTAATGCTTCGTTGATTGCATATGTCATGCTAAATCCGCTGGGGCCATCAATTGTGACATAGTTGTCAGTCATATTGATATTATAATCACTGGCATTAGGTGAAGGGAATCCTTCTCCGGGCTCAAATGTTGCTTCCATCTCTCCGGTATCCTCATCCTTTACGGTCCAGCTCAAAGCTTGAATTTCATATTCCTTAGGAAGTACATCAAGACTTACATTACTTACCTTGACATCATTATTGGTGGTATACGCCTTGATACCATATGTTCCATCTAATAGATTCTGTCCGTTGAACTGAGTAGTATCAGAGATTCTGTCGATTTCCTTCTGAAGCTGCTCTATCTCTTTCTGGATAATATCGCGATCATCATCAGTAAGAGTTCCTGTAGCTGCCTTGGTAGAAAGTTCTGTCATACGCTGAATCATTGCCTGGATTTCAGAAAGTGCTCCATCAGCAGTCTCCAATACAGAGATACCGTCGTTAGCATTCTGTGATGCCATCTCGGTTCCCTTAATCTGCGCATTCATTCTCTTTGCCATTGCAAGTCCTGCAGGATTGTCCTTGGCATTATTAATTTTTAAGCCTGAGGAAAGTCTTTCGATAGATTTTGATAAACGATTATCATTATTAGAAAGGGTATTATTTGCAAGCATTGCAGATACATTATAATTTATTCTCATATGGGCTCCTTAATGTCAGGCTCTTCTGACGGACTGCAGGAATAACTTTGCCACCTGCAGCAAAACTCTTTTCTCAGTTCCCTCTGAGTGTAAACCATCCGCATCCTTGCTCCGGTAATCATTCTTAGAAAGTAAGTTGCCGGTACCTTCACCTTCCCTGGTGAATACAGGTATCTGATCAACTGACAGGTTGCTTAATAACTCGTTGTTCTTAAGCGACTCAATAAGTATATCGGAAATACTTTCCATTTTCTGAAGTTCTTCTTTTGTATTTCCAACAAAATAGCCTTCTAATCTGTTCTCTGTAAGACTCATATGAAGCTCTGCAGTTCCTTCAGCCATCTGAGCTTTAATATCCATTCTGGCTGCCGAACCTTCTTCACCATGTCTGAACGCAATATGAGCTTTTGCTATTCCGACACCAGTGTCATAAGGAAGTATGTAATCTCCCTCGCTTAAGGTATCAGGCTGTACATCTATCTTGCTCACCATTCCAAGCTGAAGATGGATAAGAGACAAAGCTTTAACATCAATATAGTTATCTGCGCTGAAAGTAAGCTCCCTGGTAATCGCATCCATTTCATTTGAGAACTGCTCAATCTTTTCCTCGAAGCTATCCGTTCCAAGTGACTCCTCGATTTCGGTTACCATATCTGTAGCTTCAGACAATTTTTGATTGTCATTTTTATTGTATTTTGCAGCATATTTAAGTACATCCTCGAAGAGATTATTATCAACAGATATTAATCTCTCCATCGCACTCATGTTTTCAGCGCTCGCA
The DNA here is from genome assembly GCA_002317155.1 of Lachnospiraceae bacterium UBA1721. Taxonomy (GTDB): domain Bacteria; phylum Bacillota; class Clostridia; order Lachnospirales; family Lachnospiraceae; genus AC2028. Next base: position 46,545 of record DCIR01000071.1, on the reverse strand, counting down.
GGCATATTATACTGTTCCAGCATATCCGTCACATCAGCTCCGGTGCTAACCGACTCACGAAGCTGTTCAATCTCCGCGCTCTGTCTTACTCCTATAAATGCAGAAGAAATCTGAGACGTTATAGAATTAGCTGCTGCCACTACATCCTCAGAAGCACCAAACTCTGAACCAATCTTAATATCTATTCCCTTAAAACGATTACTTCTTGAAGCAGAGATCAAATTATTAAAATCAAGCTCTGCCTGCTCATTAATAACTGCACCGATTACTGCACCATCTGCCTTTTCGATCTGATGAAGCATTCTATAGATTCCGATAAATGATTCTCTTTCCTGCGCAGTAATCGCATCCTGCATATCCAAACCATAGAGGAATTCACTGTAATCTCTGGTATCTTCCTTGTATTCGTCTTTAGTAATATCTTTCAGATATTTACTAAGACTGGCAAAATCATTTGTAAGAGGATTAACGCCTTCACGAATCATCCGCAAAACTGATGCAGGTGTCATTTTTTCAACTACTGACTGCACCATTCTGTCTGCATATACTATTCTCTCTATATTCTCTTCAGTAACCTCCATACTGTTATATCCAAGAATTCTTGTTGCTCTGAGGTTACTATCATTTACTTCAATATCAAGACTCTTAAGGAGACTATCTACTCCTTCAAATGCCTTACTTATTCTGTCACCGAGATCAGCTCTGGGTGCAGTCATCAATGCTTCATAAGTCTCTCCCGCCTTGATGTAAGTATCCCTTGCAATTACACTCTCACTGTGGAAATCACCAAGTGTTACTGTATCTGCATTCCTTGCAGTAAACATTCCCAGCGTTGAAGCCGGTGCAGAAGAAATCTCCTGTACAGCCTTATTGGTAGCATTCATCAAACGATAACTGCTGACTGCCTCTTCCTGCGATCCGGTATATTTATCAAAATACTGTCCGGCCACCTGAAGCTCTGCTGCCTTCAATGCATCTATGAGCTGCTCCATCGGCTGAGTATCAATAGCAAAACCACTCTGTATCAGCTTCACATTTACTTCTGCAGTCATGGAAAGTCTGACTTCTTCGAGCTGTCGTCTGGCAGTTATATCACCTGCATTCTGCTCCCACATATCTGCAGAAAAATATTTAACCTGCAGCTTAGCGGCCATAGAATATACATTTTCTGTCTTGGTAAGATCTGCATAGATTGGCTCCTTACCCTCTGATACAGCAACTGCAGCTGATGCTGCAAACTTTTCTGCACTGACAGGAAATTCTACAGACTTAATATCTTTAAGATTCGTAAGGCTATCAACAGTAATAGGCAGGTTATTATTGAGTAACCACTGCGCATCATTCATTGCCTGTGCGTGTGAATCTGCATCAACATCAAGTCCTGCCTCACTAATAATATTCTCTATTTGTCTGACAATAGTGTCATTTTTGTCACCGGTCTTGTCTGCAATACTACCATGACCATTGATATCAATTGTACCGGCATTATTACCGTATCCACCGGACATATGATTAGCAGCACCACTGTTCTCTGCAAGATAGAAATTCCAAATAGTTGGCTTAAGTTCATTTTCTATCATATAAGCAATATTGCCTTCTGTAGGCTGCTTAAGTTCACTTACAAGATTCCAGGCCTTTTCAAGCTGATCTGCATTTTCATCGGTCATCGGAAGGTTAGAGGCTTCATAAATACTCTTTCCAATATTAACAAATTCACTGCTTCCGCTATTTACCTGCGACTCACTTCCCTTAATCTCTCTTGCGAGAGTATCACTGCCTACCGCTTCTGCAAGAACCTGGCTATCCATATTGTCGTTATATCCGACAATAATTACTCCACTCATGGCAAGTTCTGCCTTAACCTTGTCCTGAATTGTTACGATATCTTCAGGATCCATCGAACTGTAGTCAAAGCCATCCTTCTGCGCCTTGGCATAATCCTTCTCAGACATGGTATTGGACATTACAATGCGGTAATTCTTATCTACACCAGTATCAATAGCACCGGCTTCAAGCTGAAGTTCACTGATACTTTTACCATTCATTCCATTAGAAGGCTCTGTAAAAATACCCTTCTTGAAATTGTTCATATCAAGACGAATGCCATTTTTCACTTTATCTGCACCGATAGAATGCTTACTCATATCTGCATTTCCGTATGCAGTTTTCTTATTAAGAGCATTAGCCATCTGCGCATCGTTATTTAAATCTATATTCTGAAAAGATATCTTCATAGAAACCTCTCGTGGAAATTCAAATGTCTGTCATACCGCTACTTATTTCACAAACTTTTTAATCTGACTAATACTTATTTCGGAAACATATCGTTCTTTCTTAATCCTACAGATAGAATTTCTGTTATTAATTCATTCCGGCACAAGTTTTACTTAACTCGCATTAAAAAAAGTAGTGTCATCTCCAAGAGACAACACTACTTTCGAATTGCGTATTAATTAACTTCTTCCTTAAAGATTCTTAATATGAATTCATTTAATAAAATTCATACCGAACCTCTTTTATTAAAACTCGTACACAAGTGCAGTATAAGGATTTATATCAAGTGATACTGAGAAAGGCTGCTGGCAACAAGGCTTCTTTTCTGCCTGTAACTCTGCTGCAACCGGCTTACCCCATCCTGCATATTTTTCCTCATCAGAATTAAGTACAAGCTTGTACTTCTTATTCTTCGGAACGGGAACCATGTACTTTTCCCACTTAATAGGAGTCATATTCAAAATGAAGAGCAGGTTCTTTTTGCCGGTCTCATCACGACGAACCCATGAATAAATGCTACGATCCGCATCATCTGCATTCATCCACTCGAAGCCCTTCCAACTGTTATCAAATGTATAGAGGCAAGGATAGCTTCTGTACATTTCAAGAAGGTCGCGAACATAATTCTTCATTCCGGAATTATTCTTCTCACCGAGAAGGAACCAGTCAAGCTCGCGCTCCTCGCTCCACTCTCTTTCCTGAGCAAAATCCTGACCCATGAAAAGAAGCTTCTTTCCTTCATGTCCGAACATATAGGTATATCCGACACGAAGGTTAGCATACTTATCTACAGTATAACCGGGCATCTTATTAACCATTGAACACTTAAGATGCACTACCTCATCATGAGAAAGAGGAAGAATATAATTCTCACTCTCATTGTATGTCATCGCAAATGTCATTGAATGATGACTTCCCTTACGATACAGAGGATCTAACTTCATATACTCGCAAAAATCATGCATCCATCCCATGTTCCACTTAAAGGTAAATCCAAGTCCCTCGTCATCACCGATAGGTCCTGTTACATGAGGCCATGCAGTTGATTCCTCTGCAATTGTAAGGAATCCGGGATAAGTTCCGCGTACTACCGAATTAAGATGATGGAAGAATACAATCGCATCAAGGTTCTTGTTTCCACCGAACTTATTAGGAATCCACTGGCCATCCTTTTTACCATAATCAAGATAAAGCATAGAAGCTACCGCATCTACACGAATACCATCAACGTGGAACTCTCTTATCCAATAAAGAACATTGGCAATAAGGTAATTGGTAACTTCGGGCTTAGTATAGTTGAAAATCTTGGTTCCCCAATCAGGATGCTCTCCAAGTCTGGGATCCGGATGTTCAAAAATGCATGTACCGTCAAACTCTGCAAGTCCGTGAGCATCAGTAGCAAAGTGAGCAGGTACCCAGTCCAAAATGACACCAATGCCATTTTTATGAAGTTCATTTATAAGATACATGAAATCCTTAGGCTCACCATATCTTGATGTGGGAGCATAATAACCGGTAACCTGATAACCCCATGAACCATCGAAAGGATGCTCAGCTATTCCCATAAGTTCAATATGGGTGTACTTCATTTCCTTCAAATACTCTACGATTCTGGTGGCAAATTCTCTGTAATTATAGAATCCATCTTCAGTTCCGTTAGGATGCTTCATGAATGAACCGATATGGCATTCATAAATTGCCATAGGACTCTTATTTATATCATCGATATTTCTCTTATCTCTTGCCTCAACCCACTTAGCATCTTCCCACTCAAAACCTTCAAGGTCAGTAACGATAGATGCTGTTCCGGGACGAAACTCTGCGTAATTGGCATATGGATCAGCCTTATAAAGGTTACGTCCATCAAGAGTACGAATCAGGAATTTATACATTGCTCCTACACCGACATTAGGAACAAATACTCCCCAAATTCCTACTTCGCCAAGCTTTGTCATTACATTGGCTCTTTCTTCCCATCCATTAAAAGAACCAACTACACTCACTGCTTCTGCATTAGGTGCCCAAACTGCAAAATAAGTTCCTTTTACACCATTCTCTACTGAAAGATGCGCACCAAGCTTCTTATAAATATCATAGTGAGTTCCGTTACCAAACAAATACTGGTCATCAGCACTGATTATCATTTGCTGATCTCTAGAATATACCTTCTTTTCAGAAGAAGTTTTACTCTTGTTTGAAGCCTGTGCAGTTTTCTTAGCTGTTGTTTTAGCTGTAGAGGCTTTCTTTGTTGTAGCAGTTTTAGCTGATGCAGGAGTCTTTTTTGATGTAGTCTTTATTTCTGTCGGCACTTCAACCCCTGACTTTGACTGTGTTTTTGCCATTATGTATCCTCCGAATTAATTTAATTCCAATACCATATGACTGTCATAGACAGTTAAATTAATCTACCGCTTTATCGAAAATCCTTTTCTCCAAGGATAATCATATCCTCGCTATCGTATCTCTTTCCCCCAAGAATATCAAAGAAATGTCCAATTGTCTTTTTCTTAACATGAGCAATTGCCTGATCTACAATCTCTTTTACTTCAACAACATTAACTGAGTGAGTAGAAGTCTGTCTCGCCTCGATCATTCTGTGAAGACCGAGCATACCCATCTGATCAATTGAAAATTCCTGCTCATAAGCATATTTTACTGCAAATTCTGCAAGTTGCTCTTTTGAAAGAGGCTTAACATTCATTCTTGCAGTGAAGAGAGGTGACAATCTGGGAGCTCTGCTTAAGAGCTTTTCCATATTTCTCTCTGTATCAAGCATTGTAATGATAATTCCAAGATTCTCTGTATCGAGGCACTTATAAAGATTTGCTGCAGTGTTATCTGACATTGCTGATGCATTTTCGATAATAAGTGCACCGTTTGAAAGCTGCTTGATAATTGCTTCCATCTTCTTGTTATTCAGACTCTTTCCGGGAACTCTTGCTACTTTTCCTGAGAAATTACTATCAGTCTGCTTGATGTCCTTCATAATAACGGTGGCAAGATTTGATACATCAGACTCATCACCTCCAGTAATAATAACGTTACCGGTATATGAAGCCATACTAATATTATCTACTACATTGATAAGCTGTTTGCGTGACTCCTTACTGTTAAGATAAGGGCCAAAAAGTTCCTTTTCTTCGGGAGTCAGTTCTCTGGTATCGTCATCCTCATCTTCTTCAGCAGATTCAGACTTAACTGATTCCTCAGCAGCTTTAGCTTCAAGCTTCTTCTTTTTCTTATTCATGTAGAGGTTGGTGGTCTCATTCATACCTATTACATGATATGACTTATCTCTGGGATCAACTTCCTCCTCGGACGATTCTTCTTCGGATTCCTCATCCTCATCATATTCGTCCTCTTCATACTCTTCGTCAGCTTCAGAAGTTTCTTCGATAACTTCAGCCTCTGTTTCTGTAGTATCTTCGATTGCTTCAGCTTCTGTCTCTGTAACTTCTTCGACTACCTCAGCTTCTGCTTCTACGGTCTCCTCGATTGCTTCAGCTTCTACCTCTGCAGCCTCTTCAACTACTTCAGCCTCTGCCTCTGTAGCTTCCTCAATTACTTCCGCTTCTGTCTCTGCGGTCTCATCGATTTCTTCAGCTGCTGCCTCTAAAGCCTTTTCAATTGACTCAGCTTCTGCCTCTGCAGACTCTTCAATCACCTCGGCTTCTGCCTCAGCAAGATTCTCCGCTATGCCGGCTTCAACTTCTGCAATTTCTATAGCAACCTGAGCATCTGCCTCTGCTACTTCTACAACCACAGGAGCTTCTTCAGCAACTTCAACCTCAGCAACAGCTGCATTTACAGCTGCCAAAGCTTCCGCCATTTCCCCTGCTTCAGCTGATGTAGTCTCTTCAACTGCCTCAGCCTGAGGTTCTACTACACCGTTAGTCTTCTTTTCTGCTTCTTCCTTAGCTCTTGCAGCTTCTTCACTTTCCTTCTCAAGAGTCTCAAGTACACCATTAAGTGCAGCTCTTTCAAACTCGTTGAATATTTCACCGGTCTGCTGCTTAACTATCTCATGATATCTCTGACGATTGAGTTCCTCTCTCTCATACTTGAGACGATTCCACTCAACCATTACATCATTAATGCTAAGCTGTCCGGTAATCTGACTTACCAATTTAACCTTATCCTCAGGCATTACAAGACTTAACTGTCCATCAGGCTCCTGAGTCATAACTTCTGCAAGCTGCTCCGGAGGCTGTGCCGACATAGCTGCATTGGCTGCTGCCTCCTGTTCCTGAGTAAGTTCAGGATAAATAACCTTGGTTGCACCAAAATTACTTCTGGGCATTGTAATACTGTTGATAAGATCATTGTTATATAAAGGAATTGTATTTCCTGTATAAACTGAAGTATCTACAGGCGTAGGCTGTACTGCTGCCTGCTCGGTTCCCTGAGGAACAGGCACGGGTACAGGAATAGGTGCTGCCTCTGCAGGAGCCTCACTCTTTCCTGCTTCCATTGAATTGATAGACTTCTGAATATCATGCAAAGGAATTGTCTTGGTTGCATCAAACGAACCTGACATTGTAGCAATAACAACAGTCTTATCTGTCACTGCCTGAGGCACATAATTTACAGGGGCCGGCTGTGAAGGCGCTGACTGTGTAGAAGCAGTCTGTGCTGAAATTGCCTGGGCAGGAATTACCTGTGTGGGTGCTGACTGAACAGACTCTGCGATTTGTGAAGGATAAATTTCCTTTGTGTCTGCTTTTATAATGCTATCAATATTAGCAGTATTCTCGCCATTCTTATCCAAAACCTCAGCAACACCCTCTGCAAGAGCCTGCTGAAGATTAATAGTATTGTATTCACCTACATCAACGGGCTTAACCTGAATCTCGGGTTCAGGCTCCATTCCGTGATATACCTGGGTATAACCCATAGAAAGTGCAATAGCTTCTGCGCTGGTTACAGCTCCTCTTGAACCACCTACTACAACTGTGTTTCCATTAGGAACCATTACGCTCTTACCGGTAACATCCTGAACAGGATTATATACTACAGTCTGTCCGGCAAGTGCAGCCTTCTCCATATCTGAAATAGGTGCAGCCGCAGTAGCAGCTTTTTCTTCCTGCTCGCCTGACTGACTATCCACTTCTGTAGCAGCTTCAGTTGCCTGAGCCTCAGGTGCACTCTCGGTAAACTGGCTCTGCCAGCTGATACCATTCATTGTATCAAAACGATGGTCATACTTTTCCTGCTGCGAAGGAGTAAGAGGCTGATGGCGCATCTTAAGCTCCATTGCCATATACACATACTTACCTTCGTCGAACCAAAGGATAAGCTCATCACATTCCTCAACACACTTGGTGGCAAGTCCTGCTCTGTGATACAAGTAAGCAAGTGTATATGCCCACTTTTCACGATAATCTCTGCTCTTTAATTCCTCAAGAACTTCAATGCGCTCCTCGAGAGTAACATCCTCCATCTCATAAATCTTGTACTGGAGAATATATCTGCGCGAATCACTGCTGGCAACTTTAAGAAATTCCTTGTATGTAGATACGGTATTAATGATGTTGTTAGTCTTGATATACAGTTCGCAGAGAGAATATAAAATATCCTTTCCTCCACGATTTCTCTCATATGCAAGCTGAAGAAGCTCGATTGCATCATCATATCGTCTGTTTTTCTTATAAAGGTCACTTATGGTACACAAAATAGCAGTCTTTTTAACCCTACTCCAATCGATTGTGTCCGCAAGTTCTGCAGCCTTTCCATATTGTCCCTGTGAAATCAAATCCCTGATTTCATCAGCTCTTACTTTGTACTCGTACTTATCCATTGTAAAACCTCATGTCTCCGTGACATAATGTTATTTTGTCACATAAAAATACCACAAGATATGTCCACATAATTAAACAAATTGTACCATACCTTGTGGCTTGATGTCTATAAAATAGGCCATTTCCATCGAAAGATGTGACGAAAATATTACAAAAAACCTATATATTTTTATCAATCTATTTTATTTTAAAATATTACTGAGTTCAGCAAATTGTTCCAGCGTTAATGCCTCTCCTCTGATGGTTTCTGATAAGTTCATTTTTGCAAGAGCTTCTGCAATCTGCTCCTTGGTAAAATGAAGGTCAGGAGCATTATTAAGTCCGTTCACCAGAGTCTTACGACGCTGATTAAATGAAGCTCTGATAAGAGCAAACATCTTTTTCACATCATCAACCTTAACAGGAGGTTCAGGATATCTGGTAAGTCTGATTACCGCACTTCCTACGTTAGGTCTGGGCATAAAACAGTTCGGAGGAACATTAGTAATAATCTCCGGATCGGCATAATACTGTACTGCCAATGAAAGAGCACCGTAATCCTTGGTTCCGGGACCTACCTGCATACGATCAGCCACTTCCTTCTGAACCATGATAGTGATGTTATCGAGAGGAACGTTACTTTCAAAAAGTCCCATTATAATAGGAGTAGTAATGTAATAAGGTAAATTAGCTACAACTTTAATCGGTCTTCCGTTATTATGCTCTTTTGAAAGTGCTTCGAGATCTACCTTTAATATATCATTACTAATTATGACAACATTGTCATAATCCGCTAACGTTTCCTGCAAAATCGGTATTAAATTATTATCAATTTCTACAGCAACAACCTCGCGGGCAGCCTCGGCAAGATACTGGGTCATCGTACCGATTCCGGGACCGATTTCAAGTACCATATCATCCTTGGTAACACCTGCTGCATCCACTATTTTTTCAAGGACATGAGTATCAATCAGGAAATTCTGTCCGAATTTTTTTTGAAAACGGAATTCATATTTCTGAATGATTTCTATGGTGTTCTGTGGATTTCCAAGATTAGCCATCATTTTCTCCTCTAATTTAGTCCTGACTATTATTTACAGACTTGCTAAGCCAAAGTCTTGTTATATAATGCAAGCACAATATATGCCAATATCAGTACGATTAAAATAATACCAAAAATCAGCATCTTTTTCTTAAGCTTACCGGCTTTTATCTCCTGCTCTTCAAGAAGCTTTTGTTCTTTTTCAATCTGTTTTTTATATTCCTCTTCTAACCTGGGATTTTTATATCTTTTTGCATCAGTATCGGTATTTGGCTTTTTATCAGACATTTTCAACCTCAATTTCTTCTACGCTTAATGCAAATATAGATTCCGTATGCAAGAATACACAAAGGAATAATTAACATGGTAATAACAATTATCACATTTCTTGCAGAGCTGTCTATATTAAGGAAAGGCAGATTCAGTAACTTAGTAGATGCAAATGAATCATTTGATTCCTCTACAAATGAGCTGACAATATTCGAAAATAAAATAATATTCGAATTATTAACCAGTGCATCCATTTCTGAAGTAAACATAGCTGATGACGCAAAAACTACCATAACAGGATTGGTAACTATTCCATCCTCGTCGATCTCCTGACGCTTTGCTTCCACACCGACAGTGAAGGAATCTTCATAATCGCCTTCTTCCTCATTGAGTATACCTGTCTCCTCATAATTAACCTTAAGGAATGCATCTCTGGTCGTAGTCATAAATTTATCATAGGATACATATTCACTATAATCATTAACTATCATTCCGACCGCATCAGGAAGAACTGCAAAATCAGGAAGGTTACCGGTATATTTACTGTCAGTAATCTCAGGTAACAGCATATTGGGCTGATCCAAATAATAATTAGGATCATTTTCCAATACTTTACCCGCAGTAACCATAATATCCATATACTCGAGAAGCTCATCAAGATTCGGTGCAGCATTCTCCATGTGAGCAAGTGTGATAAGAATCTTTCCGCCATTATCAAGATACTTATACAGCTTTTCTACATCTGCCGATGATAAATCTTCCTTTGCTCCATTAATAATGATTCCGGATATACTTCCAGGGATACTATCATAATTATCGAGATTAACCGACTCACATTTTGCTCCGGCCAGATCAAATGTCTCATAATAAGATTCATCCAGCTCATCTTCACCGTGTCCGGTAAGAACATATACTGAAGACATAGTTCCGTTCAGCACAAAATCAATGGCACTGTTAACCTGACCTTCACCGGCAAAACCGGAAATTTCAACTTCACCTGTATAATAATAATTACTGTAGTCATACTCATACAGATAACTATACTGAATGACTTTACTGTACGCACCGCTGACTACAATCAAACTACCCTCTTCAGGAGTAGTATCCGTATACTGAAGATAGAATCTGGGATACTCCATCGGATCAATATATTCAACTTTTACGTGTTCCGACTCAATCTCATATTTTTCGAGCATCTTGGAAACATACTCATCGTAACCATCCTTACTGTAAAGAACATATACAGTCACGTCACCCTGCAACGAGCCAAGAAACTCTTCGGTTGAATCTGAAATTGAGAAAATTTTGTTATATGAAAAATCAAACGATGTATATCTGTCAGGAATCTGCTTTACTGCAACATTCGCTCCGATGAATACAACAATTGCAGCGATAATTCCTATAATACTAAATGAGCTTTTTGCAAAATTTGCAGAAGTAATGGTACATCTTCTCTTCTGAATTGACTGTACCGTAAGAAAAATAAAAAGCACAGTAACAGTAACATAGTAAAAAATAGCAGATAAATCTATGACTCCGTTAGTCATATAATTCAGAGGAGTAGATAAATCATAAATACCGAGTATATCGGAAGCAATCTTACTATTGCTGTTAAAAAGAGCTATGATTGAAGCCATTAAATAACCTAAAAGCAAAGCAATAAATGTTAAAATAGCGGCAACAACCTGATTAGTAACAACTGAAGAAAAGAACAATCCAATAGCTATGCATGCTGCTCCGTAAAATACAAAACCGAGCATTGCAATATATGCTTCTCCAAGAGGAACACTTCCGTATCTTCTAAGAACAAGAGGATAAATACAACTAATTGCGCATGGAATCGCAAATACTGTAAAAGCAGCAAGAAACTTACCCAGCACTACAGATGTTAACGAAACCGGAGAAGTCAAAAATAACTGTTCTGTTTTTGACTTTCTTTCTTCTGACATTGCCCTCATTGTTAAAAAAGGAATCGATACCAGAAGGACCAGTGTACATCCCTGAACAGTATATGAAAAGTAAGGATATCCCTGGTACAAGTTGTACGAAAAGAATCCCAGTCCTATAAGAAACAATGATACAGCTATAAAAATATAGCCAATCATCGTTGTAAAATACGCTTTCATTTCACGCTTATATATTGCTAACATAATTACTTATCCTCAGTATCTTGATCAGAAGTTAATTTAAGAAATACATCTTCCAGCTGAACTTCATTCCTTACCATCTCTACAACCACTATCTTATTATTACTTAAGGTTGAAGAAATAACTTCTCTGATATCTCTGTCTGATACATAATTTACCTTTATCTTATTATGACCGTCAGAATCTTTACCGATACCCTCCACCTTCTTTACTCCGGGTATCTTTCTAAGCACAGAATTTGCTTTTTCCACTTTACCAACTATTGAAATAATTATCTCATCACTGTCTCCGAGTATTTTTTTCAGATTCTCGGGATTATCATGAGCAATAATTTTTCCGTTTGAAAGAATTAGTATTTCATCGCACAATGCACTGATTTCTGTCAAAATACCTGAGCTTAAAATTACTGTATGATTCTTGCCTAGTTCCTTTATAATACTTCTGACTTTTGCAATCTGCTTAGGATCAAGTTCAGATGTAAGTTCATCAAATATAAGTACCTCGGGATTACCTATAATAGCCTGAGCAATACCAACAAGCTGCTTGTTTCCGTTTGAAAGAGACCTGATCAATTTATCTTCAGTATCATTAATTGATACAGACTTCATTACTCTGTCGACTTCTGCTTCTCTATCTTTTTTGGATACTCCCTTAATCTCTGCTACAAAATCAAGATATTCCTTTACAGTCATATTATTGTATAAAGGAGGTGTTTCCGGAAGAAAACCAACTAACACCTTTGATTTTTTTGCGTTCTTATGAATATTAACATCATTAATTATGACACATCCGTCATCCGGAACCAGATAACCCGATAAAATATTCATAATTGATGACTTACCTGCACCGTTTGTACCCAGTAATCCATATATTTTATCTTTTTCGAATGAGAAGGAAATACCATCAACAGCTATTTTCTTTCCATATCTTTTAGATATATTTTTTACTTCAATCATAGGTCGTTCCTTTTCAACGATTTATTTCCATTCAAGTCTGTGAAGCTGGCCGTTCTCTTCAAGTCCCGCAAATTTCTGCTGCCTTAATGCCTCGTAGAGAACAATAGCTACAGAATTGGACAAATTAAGTGATCTGATATTCTCACCCATAGGTATACGGATGCAATGTTCTTCATTTTCAACAAGAAGCTCTTCAGGTATACCTGCACTTTCGCGCCCAAACATAATATAATCATCAGGTCCAAACTGCACATCGGTATAACACTGATGTGCCTTGGTAGTAGCCATCCAAATTACTGCTCCGGGATGCTTTTCGTGAAAATCATTCATATTGATGTATCTCGTCACATCAAGTTTATCCCAATAATCCATACCGGCTCTTTTTAACTGTTTTTCATTAATCTGAAAACCAAGAGGCTCAATTAAATGAAGACTTGTATTGGTCGCAACACAGGTTCTTCCAATATTTCCGGTATTCTGCGGAATCTCCGGCTGATGAAGAATAATATGCATAATTTTAACCCTTAAAGATATTCTAAAAAAAACGCCCGGCATAACCGGGCATAACGCTCCTTGCGGGAATCGAACCCACAACTGACCCTTAGGAGGGGCCTGTTATATCCATTTAACTAAAGGAGCAATCAACTAAATACATTGCTTCGAATAAATTAAGTACATTATTTTGAACGACCTAATTATATTACATCCTCAGGAAAATTGATTTTTCCCTGGAGCCATACAACACCCTTAAATCTTCTTCCGACTTCAGGCTCGCCGACCAAATCCATTATATTTATTGCAATATCAAAAGTCAAATCGTTGCAATACAGAGTCAGGATATATACTTCCTCCTCAGTAACATGATTTATTACTTTTCGTACGCCTTTAATATCCGCAATTATTGAATACTGATCGCACTCCACACCATAAGGCATAAAGCTTGTATCTACGATAGAATAAATATCTTCCTTGAGTATTCTCTTGGAAATTGCGCTATATACATCCATGTCTTCGAGAGTCAGAGTTTCTATAGCCTCTTCGTCTCCGTTTTTTGCTGCGGCAATAAGCTTAGCCCTCTCAGCGGATTCTTTGGTAATTCTCTCTTCGTCACCGGGAAGCTTAAACATAGGAATAAGCACACTCCCCTTCACAGAAAGACCTGAAAAAGTAACTGAAGTACCCTTTATCGGAAGCTTACCGGCAGTCTGTGCATTTACATAAGGAATTCTGTTCTGAAGATAGAATATAACGGAAATTCCAACCTTAATATCATCACATATTCCGGCATAAGAATCCTCAGCAGCATGCTTCTCTACTGAAATATCCTCATACGAAGAAACACCCGTACCATTAAGATAAGGAAAATAATATTCCGTATGGAACTTATCATCATCATCAAAGGTACCGGCAACTGTTATACCCATACTGTCAGCATAATCTCTGCTGAACTCCGCAAGCATTACATCGTCGGGACTAAGTGTATAACCACGACGATCTGATTTGTGGATGCTGTCAGTAACCAGTTCCTGTATTTCTTTTCTGCTTTTTTTGCTAAAACCTATAGCACGAAGATATCTGTGCAATGAGTTTTCCTCCGAACATCAACTACTTCATTTTACTTGATAAATATCTCTTTAAGGCAGCCTTATATAATATGAATATAAGTGCTATACCTATAGCAAACATAATTCCACCTGCAAACACAAGTACAATTGAAATGTTTGCTATGCCATCATTGAGTGAAGTATCCCACTTCACACTAAATCCGGCTATTAATCCGGCTATGAACATTCCACCACCGGCTACAGTAAATATAAACTGGAAAAACATTCCAACGGGCAATAAGAAACTATTGCCCGTGGTAGATTTAGCTTTATTTTCTGTATTCTTTTCTTTTTCGTAATTAGATTTTAATTTTCTTAAAATCTCATCCTTATCAGGCAGAACTGACTCATCCATAGCTTCGATCTTTTGGATCAATTCTTCTTTCTCTTTCAAAGCCATCTGCTTTTTTAATGCTTTTTCATCCTGAAAAGCATCAACCGAAACGGATTCTTCTATAATATCAGTCTTTTCAGCCATAATATATATTCTTTAGGTATAAATACTTTTCAATTACTTCTTGATAGGAACGATCTTTTCCTTACCACCCATGTAAGGCTGAAGTGCCTTGGGAACATTGATTGAGCCATCTGCATTTACATTGTTCTCAAGAACTGCAATAAGTCCTCTGGGAGTAGCAAGTACGGTATTGTTAAGAGTATGAACAAGATAAGTACCATTCTCACCCTTGGTACGGATACCAAGTCTTCTTGCCTGAGCATCTCCGAGAGTAGAGCATGATCCTACCTCGAAGTACTTCTGTTGACGAGGACTCCATGCTTCAACGTCACAAGACTTAACCTTAAGATCTGCAAGATCACCTGAACAGCACTCAAGAGTACGAACAGGAACATCAAGGCTTCTGAAGAACTCTACGGTGTAAGACCACATCTTGTTATACCAATCCATTGAATCCTCAGGCTTGCAGAGAACAACCATCTCCTGCTTTTCAAACTGATGAACACGGTATACACCACGCTCCTCAATACCATGAGAACCAACTTCCTTACGGAAGCAAGGTGAATATGAAGTCATAGTGATAGGAAGCTTAGCTTCTTCAACAATCTGTCCCTGGAAACGACCAATCATAGAATGCTCTGAAGTTCCGATAAGATAGAGATCTTCACCCTCAATCTTGTACATCATAGCTTCCATCTCTGCAAAGCTCATAACACCGGTAACTACATTACTACGAATCATGAAAGGAGGTACTGCATAAATAAATCCCTTATCAATCATGAAATCTCTTGCATAGCTGATCATTGCTGAGTGAAGTCTTGCAGCATCACCAAGGAGATAATAGAAACCATTACCACTGGTACGTCCGGCAGCATCCTTATCAATACCCTCAATGCTCTCAAGAATATCTGCATGATAAGGAACTTCAAAATCAGGAACTACGGGCTCACCAAATTTCTCGATTTCAACATTCTCTGAATCATCCTTACCAACAGGAACTGAAGGATCGATGATGTTAGGAATCTTCATCATAATCTTGGTAACCTTTTCCTGAAGTTCAGGCTCGATTACTTCAAGCTCTGCAAGGCGCTTAGCGTTAGCTGCAACCTCAGCCTTCTTAGCTTCAGCTTCTTCCTTCTTACCCTGTGCCATAAGAGCACCGATTTCCTTAGAAATCTTATTCTTGGCAGCACGAAGATCATCAGCCTCCTGCTTAGCTTTACGACTCTGAAGATCAAGCTCGATTACCTCATCAACAAGAGGAAGCTTCTCATCCTGGAACTTCTTCTTAATATTCTCCTTAACTACTTCAGGATTCTCACGTAAAAACTTAATATCAATCATCTCTTACTCCATTCCCGGTTATACCGTTTATGACATATGTGTCATTTTTTTTATCTTTTGATGTAAATTAACTTACTAAATAATTTATATTCTTACTTTATAAAATAACAACTTACTTCATAATCTGAAGTTCGACTTCCTTAGCCTGTGTAAGTGCCTCGAACTCCTCATCACCAAGTTCAATATCACAGGTTCCGTTAACTATCTCTTTTGAATAGCAATAATTTCCGTTAAGGCTGTGAACCGAATTGATCAGGTATCCATTATTTTTTTCATCAAGCACGGCCAGTACAAAACTAAGCTGTCCACCCATCTGACTGAATGCATCATACTTTACAAGCGCCATCTTCTGATATGTCTTCTCGAGACGCTTATAAATATTTCTGATATTGGTCTTATGCTGATTGACTGTAGTCATCATATACTCATTATCTTCAAACAGCTTGGCCAATTCATCCTCAAGACTTTCTCCATCTCTTCCGGCACAAAGTCTTCTGAGTCTGTATTCCATCTTCTCGATTTTTTTCTTGTTATTCATCTGTATCATCAGTATTACTACCAACGCAATAATAATTAACAAGAGAACTATAATAATGTAAGCCGGATCAAAATTTGCTATACCAATAGACTTTAAGATCTTGCTTTCCATATTCTGTTACTTTCTTTATTTATTCAGGTTTTCTGGTAAGTATGTATACGAACTTATCAAAGTCATCATGATTGTAAAAATCAATTGTGATACTTCCCATTCCCTTACCCTTGGCGTTAATAGAAACCTTAGTACCAAGTGCTTCCTTAAGCTGCTCCTGCTTTTCATTATAAATCAGAAGAAGCTGCTCATCAGTAGCGGGCTTAATCTTATCAGGCTTATCAATATTCTTAACAAGCTTTTCGATTTCTCGTACACTTAACTTTTTGTCAAAAGCCAACTGAGCGATTTCATACTGCTTCTTAGGATCTTCTATTGTAATAAGTGTTCTGGCATGACCCTTGCTGAGCATCTCATCAATAATCATCTGCTGAACTTCAGGACAAAGCTTTAAGAGTCTCATCGAGTTAGCAATTTCCGAACGGCTCTTACCTAATTTATCAGCAAGCCTATCCTGGGTCATATTAAAATCATCAAAGAGCTTTTTATATGCCTGAGCTTCTTCAATAGGATTCAGATCTTCTCTCTGAATATTCTCAATGAGCGATACTTCAAGTATTTCCTGCTCATCAGTATAATGCTTTATTATTACAGGAATTTCCTTTAAGCCTGCAAGCTTAGCTGCACGCCAACGACGCTCACCGGCAATAATCTGATAATAGGTATCTCTGTCCTGAACAATAATAGGCTCAATAATACCATGTTCCTGAATTGAATCAGCGAGTTCCTGAAGTTTATCTTCATTAAAATATTTACGCGCCTGATCTCTGAAAGGTTCTACCTTGGTAATCTTTACCTTAGTAACTCCACTTTCATTCTTAACAGGTTCTGAAACTTTGGTTTCTTTTTTCTCTACAGGTTCTGCATCAATAGAACCAAGCATAGCATTAAGACCTTTTCCAAGACCTTTCTTTGCTGCAGGTTTCTTAGCAGGTACTGTTTTCTTTGTATTATCCTTAGTTGCCATATCTACTCCAAAAATATTTGAATTATCAACCGTTACGTTCCAATACTTCCTTTGCAAGTGCTCTGTATGCTTCTGCACCGGTAGATTTACCATCATAAACTGTGATAGGTACTCCATGGCTGGGTGCTTCTGCAAGTCTTACATTTCTGGGAATCATTGTCTCATAAATATTATGATTCAAATTTTCCTTAACATTCTCTACTACCTGATTAGCAAGATTTGTTCTGCTATCGTACATGGTAAATACTATTCCATCGATTGTAAGCTTCCTATTAAGCTTCTGTCTTACAAGATTAATTGTATGAATAAGCTGGCTCACACCTTCAAGTGCATAATATTCACACTGAATAGGTACAATAACACTCTGCGCAGTAGTCATTGCATTGATGGTAAGCATATTAAGAGAAGGAGGACAATCAATGAAAATATAATCAAACTCATCCTCAATGTAATCTATTTCTTTCTTAAGAACATACTGCCTGTCATCCATATCGATTAATTCTACTTCGATACCTGCTAAATTAACATTTGCAGGAATAAGCGATACGTTTTGAGCAACATCTCTGATAACACATTCCTGTGCAGTACATTCCTCTAAAATCAATTCATATATAGTATTATCTACTTCATTTTTATCAACACCAAATCCACTGGTGGTATTTCCCTGAGGGTCCATGTCAACAACCAATACTCTCTTACCGGTTTCAGCGATTGCTGCAGCAAGATTTATTGATGTAGTTGTCTTTCCGACGCCACCTTTTTGGTTGGTAATAGCTATAATTTTACTCATTTACTACTCCAATCTGATAAACATTCAAAAAATGCTTAACTATTATATCACGTGAAACATTTATTATCTATAATATAAGAATTCTAAAAAACATATTATTTATAATATTTTTTCAACTTAATAACTAAAAAATGTTATTTGTAATTATAAATATGTTATTTAAGTGGATCCTTTGATGGAGTTCCTGCCTTACGAGGATACTTTTTAGGAGTTTCTTTTATCTTATCAATAATCATAAATGCTCTGAATACTTCAGTATCAGGAAGCATAAATTCTATAGGATCATTGATTTTTCCTCCCAAAATACTTATAGCTTTTCCGGCTGAAGCTAATTCTTCTGCAAGTTTTTCAGACTTATACGATATAAATTTTCCTCCTACTTTTACATAAGGAAGACAATATTCAGATAAGGTTGCAAGATTAGCTACTGCTCTGGATACACATAAATCATACTTTTCTCTAAGCTGTCCTGCTTTTGCATAATCTTCTGCTCTTCCATGAAGTGCCTCAATATCTTTAAGATCCAGTTCATTTATTACTTCATTTAAGAATCCGACTCTTTTATTAAGCGAATCCAATAAAGTAATCTTTAGATTAGGGTATGCTATTTTAAGAGGAATACCCGGAAAACCCGCACCTGTACCAATATCAATAATATTAATCTTTTTATTAACATCGATAGCTTTTATTAATGAAATAGAATCTACAAAATGTTTAACTATTACTTCATCAAACTCAGTAATAGCTGTAAGATTCATTACCTCATTCCATTTGATCAGCATTTCATAATATTTAATAAACTGATCATACTGACTATCTGAAAGATCTATATTGAGTTCATCAACCATTGATTTGAATTTAGATAAATCGTAATTCATTATAATCCTCTTAAATACTTACATTAACTCCGAATATTCTTATATTAAAAGCTTATATTAATATACAATCAACCGGGTATTTCACATGAAACACTATATATTGGGCTTAATCTGATATTAATATATTATTGAAAATTCATTGTAAATACTACATATCACAACATATTGTATTTATATATTTGATAGTATAATTACATGTTTTATATGATATTTAATATTATTTTATCCATTATTTTACAATATTTAGTGTTCATATGTTTCACGTGAAACATATATAGTACCTATATATTGTATTTAATTACTACATTTAAAATTGTTTCACGTGAAACAATTCTAGTTCTAACACTATATATAGAACTATTAATAAACAAGTAAATATCTATATATAGTAACAGCTAAACATTAACTAACATCTGATTAGTAAAATATGTAATTATATAATTATATCTATCTGTTACCTCTTTCAAGATATACTAATAATACAGATACATCTGCAGGTGATACTCCGGATAATCTCGAAGCCTGTCCTATAGATAAAGGTTTAAATTCCTTAAGTCTTTGTCTTGCTTCTATTCTTAATGAAGGTACATCATCATAATCAAGATCTGCAGGTATTTTTCTGTTTTCCATTTTAATAAAATGCTCTACCTGCTTTTTCTGTCTTTCAATATATCCTTCATATCTTAATTCTATCTCAACCTGTTCAATAACATCATCTGCTAACTCAGGTCTATTAGAATCTATTTCATACATATCCTTATAAGATATTTCAGGACGACAAAGAAGTGATGCAAGACTTACTCCCTGAGTTAATGCAGAACTATTATGTTTAGCAAGAAATTCACTAACCTGTTTATTAGCACCAACCATAACAGATTTAAGTCTTTCTATCTCATCTTTTATCTGTTTTTCTTTTTCACATAACTTATCATAAGTTTCACGTGAAACCAGTCCAACCTTATATCCATACTTTCTGAGACGAAGATCAGCATTATCCTGTCTTAGTAATAATCTGTATTCTGCTTTTGATGTCATCATACGATATGGCTCACGATTATCCTTCGTAACCAAATCATCAATTAATACTCCAATATAACTTTCAGATCTATCAAGAATAAGTGGATCTCTATCAAGCACATACATTGCTGCATTAATTCCAGCTATCAATCCCTGAGCAGCAGCTTCTTCATATCCACTACTACCATTAAACTGACCTCCGGCAAAAAGACCATTTACCTTTTTAAACTGAAGTGAATTATACAACTGCTTAGCATTGATACAATCATATTCGATTGCATATGCATTACGAACTATTCTGCAATTTTCAAGACCTGGCACAGTTCTATACATTGCTTGTTGCACATCTTCAGGAAGTGAACTTGACATACCATCAACATACACTTCATCTGTATATAATCCTTCAGGCTCAAGGAATACCTGGTGCCTGTCTTTATCTGCAAACTTAACTACTTTATCTTCAATCGAAGGGCAGTATCTTGGACCTGTACCTTCTATGATACCTGCATATATAGGCGAACGATCAAGATTAGCTTTTATTATTTTATGAGTTTCTTCATTAGTATAAGTTAACCAGCATGATACCTGCTCTTTTTGTACTGATTCAGGATCAGTCGAAAATGAGAAAGGTACTACTCTTTCATCACCCTTCTGTTCAGACAATTTTGAATAATCAATTGTCTTACCATCCATACGAGCAGGAGTACCGGTTTTAAATCTTCGTAATTCAATACCCATTGCCTTAATAGAATCTGACAAATGAGTTGCAGCCTGTAATCCATTAGGACCCGTATAAGTAATTGCTTCACCACAAAGGCATCTTGCATTTAAATAAGTTCCGGTACAGATTACAACTGCTTTACACATATATGTAGTTCCGGTATATGACTTAACACCAATAATCTTTTTATCAGCAAGAGAAGTATAAACAGATGTATTATTTATGACACTATTGTCATTTTTATTATTTTCGATATCTTCCCATAAAATCTCACATACTTCACCCTGCTTAATAGTGAGATGCTCCTGATTCTCAAGAATCTGTCTCATGCTTTTTGAATACAACTGCTTGTCTGCCTGAGCACGAAGTGAATGAACTGCAGGTCCCTTAGATATATTTAACATTTTAGATTGGATAAATGTCTTATCTATATTTTTACCCATTTCACCACCAAGAGCATCAATCTCTCTTACAAGATGACCTTTTGATGATCCTCCTATATTAGGATTACAAGGCATAAGTGCAATACTATCTACACTTACTGTAAAAATAATAGTTTCAAGTCCAAGTCTGCTACAAGCAAGAGCTGCTTCACATCCGGCATGTCCTGCTCCTATTATTACTACATCAAAGTTTTCTACAAGCTTATTATTGTTAGTCATTTTACTTTCCTAAAATATATTTATTTACTAAATCATTTAATAAATTAACTATCTAAATTTATTACTACATCTTAAATAGCCTATTTTTGATAATTACTTACCTAAACAGAATTTTGAAAAGATTTCCGTAGCAAGATCATCTTCTATTTCTTCTCCGATAATCTTACCAAGTGAAGAATATGCATCCATTAAATCAATAGAATAAAAGTCTTCTTCCATATCATTATCAACACTGTTTCTTACATTTAAAAGTCCTCTCAGACAATCCTCAAGACACTCTTTATGTCTGATATTTGTGATGACAACCTGATCTGAATTTTTGATTAATCCTGAGCAGAACATATCATTGATAATACTTCTTAACTCATCAAAACCTGTTCCTGTTACAGCTGAAAAATTAACAATAGGATAATCATTTACATTATCAATAAGTGATAACAATATATTATTATCCTTAGCAGCAACAGAATTTATAAGATCATTTTTATTAAGTATTACTATTCCTTTTTTATCAGGAAACATCTTAATTAACTCTATATCTTTTTGAGATATATCAGAGGATACATCAACAACATATAAAATTAAATCAGCATTTTGCGCAGCTTCTCTTGCTCTTTCCACACCAATAGCTTCTACAGTATTATCTGTCTCTCTGATTCCTGCAGTATCTATAAGTTTAAGACTTATATCATCAATTTTTACATATTCTTCAAGTGTATCTCTGGTTGTACCTGCAATCTCAGTTACAATAGCTCTGTCATTTCCAAGAAGAAAATTCATTATTGATGATTTTCCTGCATTTGGTTTTCCAAGCAAAACAGTTGATATTCCATCTCGTAAATATCTTCCGTTCTTATTAGAATCAATCAATTTATTAATATCAGTAATCCAGTTTTTAAGATGCTCAGATATTCTTTCTTTATATCCATCAAGAGATATATGTTCAGGATCATCAAGAGCTGATTCTATAAAAGCTATCTCATAAAGAATAGCTGTTCTAAGCTCTCTTATTTTTTTTGATACTGATCCCGATAGTTGACTTAATGAAGCCTTTAATGAAGATTCACTTTTTGATGAAATGACATCCATTACTGCTTCAGCTTCAGACAAATCGAGTCTTCCATTCAAAAATGCTCTCTTAGAAAATTCACCCGGTTCAGCCATTCTTGCACCGGCATTTAATACTTCAAAAAGAACTCTTTTTACAACATAAACTCCACCATGACAATTAATTTCAACAGTGTTTTCACCTGTAAATGATCTTGGAGCTAACATAACAGAAACAAGACATTCATCAATCACACTATTATCTTCAAGAGAATGAATATAACCATAATTAATAGTATGGCTCTCCACAGAAGATAAAAACTGCTTACCTGCTTTATTAAAAAATATTTTATTTACAATATCTACAGCATCAGGTCCACTTACTCTTATAATTCCAATACCTGATTCAGATAAAGCAGTAGCAACTGCCGCAATTGTTTCGTTATTTATCATCGTTTCTCCAAAAAAAATATATAAACAAAATGATTAATAAATACTTTTAATTTATACCTTAATAATCATGTATTTTTCTTTTATCTTTCAAAAAGCAAAAATACCCGATTCTATGAAATTATATCACAGAACCGGGCATATCAATATTTGAATTTATAAATATTATTATATTAATATCTATTTCTTGAGTATGAATTCTTTACATCATCCTTAAGTGTTACAACAACCTTACGGTTAGGCTCTTCACCTTCACTATGAGTAGTAACATACTTATCATTCTGAAGAGCTGAATGAATAATTCTTCTCTCATAAGGATTCATAGGCTCAAGTGCGAAAGAACGACGAGTTCTCTTAACCTTGAAAGCAACATTCTTTGCAAGATTTTCAAGAGTTTCCTTTCTTCTTTCTCTATAATTTTCAGTATCAATCTTTACTCTGATATAATCCTCGCTATCCTTATTAATAACAAGTGAAAGAAGATACTGGAGTGAATCAAGAGTAGCACCTCTCTTACCAATAAGAACGCCCATCTCATCTCCACTAAGATCAACATTGATGCAGTTATCTTCCTTATCAATATTGATATCAATTGCAACTACCATGTTCATTGACTTAAATACATCATCAAGGAACTTCTTAGCAATTTCTTCTACTGAATCTTCCTTAACTGCAGCCTTAATAACTGCAGCCTTAGAACCAATACCTAAAAATCCGGTAGATCCTTCTTCTATTACTTCATATACAAGCTTATCACTTGTAATACCTAATTTCTGGCAAGCTTCAGTAATAGCATCATTTACAGTTTTTGCAGAAAACTCTGTATATTCCATTATGATTACCTCTTACTTATTATTCTTTTCGTTAAATCTCTTAACAGAATTTGCCTTAGACATCATACTTCCACCTGATGATGTAGAAGGTGATTCCTTAGTAGAAATGTTATTAGCCTTCTTTGAAATATCACTATTTCTTCTAACATATGAAGATGTTGTATTGCTTGAACTACTATTAGAAGAATTATTTGTTGAAGCTTTTGCTGACATGTTTCTGGTATTCATATTAGCATAAGCATTGAGCTTCTCCTGAGTAGCTTTACGCTTTGCAATCTTCTTTGCATTTTTCTTAGAATTCTTAGCAATAAGTTTCTCATAGTCCATTTTGTCAATCTTCTTGTTCAAAATAACCATGATTACTCCTCTTACTACAGCACCGGCAATCCAGTAAAGTCCCATACCTGCAGGAAGAGTGAAGCAGAACCATACAGACATAAGAGGCATAATGTAATTCATAGTCTTCATAGAAGCTGCCATTGAATTACCTGCATCATCCTGCTGAGGCTGCTGAGGTGAAAGCTTAACATTAATCCACTGAGTAAGACCTGCAAGAATAGGAATCATAAGAGCTCCGATTCCCAACCAGATATGTCCGGTAGTAAAACCGGTCTTCATTGTAGTCCAGGGATTATCTCCAATGTTAAGTCCAAGGAAATTGTTATATCTTGTAAATAAATCAAGTGTAGACTGAGTAGCCTGGGCAAACTTTCCATCTCCAAAAGCCTTGAGTGATTCCCAGTCAGCTGTTGATGCTCTGTTTAAGCAGTCAATAATTGTATTTTCAACTGTAAACTTTGCACTCTCCCACTGCTTAGAAAACATTCCTGAATTTTTAAATCCCTTTATAAATTCAATAGCTTCAGAATCAGCAGCAATAGCATCAATAAGTCCACTTCCGGTAAATGCAAGCTTAATCTTAGCAACATAACCGGGCATCTGATAAATTACACGATACAATGCAAAAAGGATAGGCATCTGAATAAGAAGATACAAGCAGCTACCGGTAGGTGATACACCATACTTACCGTATACTTCCTGCATTTCGGCACTCATTGCCATCTGTGAATCTGTGTCTTTCTTACCTTCATACTTCTTCTGAATAGCTTTTATTTCAGGCTGCATCTTTTGAGACAGCTTTGAAAACTTCTGCTGCTTATAAGTAAGAGGAAGCATGCAAAGGTTAACTATTATTGTAAAGAAAATAATAGAAAGACCAATATTTGGAATTCCTACTTTATCGAGAACGAAAAAGATTCCTTCCATAATCTTTCCAAGTACCCAAACTATATATTTGAATACCGGAGTGACATTTTGGCTTAAAATAATACCAAAGTTCATGTAGCCTCCAAACCTGGCAAAAATACTTATCAAAATACTTAATAAATAAACGATTCAAATACAATATAAATTAATAAATAAAAAATATTTATTCAAATCTTCCGTGACCCCTCATTTTCTTATCAGGTACCGGATCATATCCACCATGAGAAAAAGGGTTACAACGTAATATTCTCCAACAGGCCATAAAAAATCCTTTGAACGCCCCATGCACCTGAATTGCTTCTACAGCATAACCTGAACAACTTGGGTAATACGGACATTTTGCACCTTTATAAGGAGATATAAATTTCTGATAAAAATGTATTCCTGCTACTAAAAATTTCTTTATCATTTTTCAAAAACGAAACCTGTTTCTTCCTATTATATATGTACCTAAAAAATAACAATAAATACTATATATGGAAATACAAAACTTTATAACACAAAATATGTAAAAAATTAATTTTTACAATTACTGATTATTATCTTCTTTATTATTATTTTCATTAATAATATGAAGTCGGTTTCCAAGATAAATCAGTGCTCTCTCCACCTCCTGATAATTTGCGGTGGCAGCACTCGGTCGCGCGATAACTACTATGTCTAAACCACTATTAAACATATTTTCATGTAGTCTGTAATTTTCATGCACCAGTCTCTTCACGCGATGTCTAATGATACTGTTGCCTACTTTTTTACTAACACTGATTCCTAAACGATTTCTTTCCGTACTGTTCTTCATAACATACATAACAAATAATTTTGTACCGTAGGATTGTCCATTATGATAAACGGTTTGAAATTGTATATTTTTTCTCAATGATTCAGTAAAAACCATAACTAATCCTTTTGACTAAAATAAGAAAAAGGCCACATCACTGTGACCTAATCTTTAAGCGGATAAACTCTTTCTTCCTTTAGCACGTCTAGCTGCAAGAACCTTTCTTCCACCGGGAGTGGACATTCTTGCTCTAAAACCATGTACCTTTGAATGAGAACGCTTCTTGGGCTGAAATGTCATCTTCATAATTAAAGTATTCCTCCTTTTCCTGGATCATAATCTCTACGATTCAAGAGAACAGCAAGAATGATTTTAAGTTATAACACGTAAAGTGTCAAGCAAAAAGCTTGAAAAACCTTGATAAAATCAATATTTTTTTGATTTTTGATATCAGGCATATTCTTAATATAAAAGGCAAAAAATAGTTAAAAAATTCTTTTCCACCGATTTATCCACAATATGGGGATATTTATAACTTTATCCACAAATAATCAACAAAATGTGGATAAGATTATGTAAATCAGAATAGATTGTGGTGGATAAATATCAATTTTTAAATAAAACACCATATATTGAACTTATAAATGAGGATAACTTTTCAATTTTTCAACATAATTTATCCACATCCCTTGTTATAAGATTATTTTTATCCACATTTATCCACACATGTGGATAAGTATTTATAACCTATTGGTCATAAGTAATCTTTGAATTTTACTACCTGTTATATTAAAATCAATTCTGTACTTTTTTGCACATAATGAGTTAGGGGTTTTAATATGGATTTTGTCAGAGATAACTGGGATATAATTTGTAATAGTCTTAAGAAGGAATTCAATTTGTCTGATTCGGCTTTTGATAACTGGATTAAGCCTCTTGAATATTTCGAAACAAAGAATAATACAGTATACATCGCCATCCAAAATGATCAGGAGATGCTTTTTGATTATATAAAGAAAAAGTATACCGCACCTTTTACAGTAATTATCAGCGAAGTAGTAGGAAATGGTTATGAAGTTGAATTTGTAAAGAAGAGTGAAGTTGACGGAATTGTTCAGAATATTTATTCATCACCTATTAATAATGAAGTAGCATCAAATAATATTGCTACAATTAATTCTATCAATTTAAATCCTAAATATAAATTTAAAGATTTTGTCGTAGGCAGCAATAATAAGCTGGCTTATTCTGCATGTCTTGCAGTAGCTGAGACTCCCGGTGAAGTATACAATCCTCTATATATTTATGGTGATCCCGGACTTGGTAAGACTCACCTTATGCATTCAATTGGTCATATGATTCTCGAGCAGGATCCTAAAAAGAAGGTGATCTATGTTACTTCAGAAGAATTTACTAATGAAGTAATCGAAAACATGAGATCCGGTGATGCTTTATCTATGGCAAAGATAAGAGATAAGTACAGAACCGTTGATGTACTCATGGTAGACGATATTCAGTTTATTATAGGAAAAGATGCTACACAGGAAGAGTTTTTCCATACATTTAATGCTCTTCATGAAGCACATAAACAGATTGTTATTTCTTCAGATCGTCCTCCTAAGGAAATCCAGAACCTTGATGAGAGATTCAAGAGCAGATTTGCATGGGGTATTACTGTAGATATTAAGAATCCTGATTATGAAACAAGAATGGCTATTCTTAAGAAGAATGCCGAGAAGCTTGAATTTGTAATAAGCGATGATATTATCCAGTACATTGCTACAAATATTATTTCAAATATTCGTGAGCTTGAAGGTGCACTTAATAAAGTAGTAATGCATTCAAGACTCAACAATACACTTACACCTACTCTTGAGATTGCAGAAAATGCTCTCAAAGATATGATTAATCCGGAAAAAACAGTTATCACTCCACAGAAGATTATTGATACTGTAGCAGAAGTATATGATATTAAATCTGCTGATATTCTCTCTCAGAAGAGAAACCAGGAATATGTTGTTCCCAGAATGGTAGTAATGTATCTTTGCTTCGACATACTTTCTATGTCATACAACAGTATTGCTAAGCTTCTTGAAAAGAAGGACCACACAACAATTCTTCACGGTTGTAACAAAATCAAGAATGATCTTTTAAGTGATGATATTCTTGTAGCAAAAATTGAGACTATAAGAAAAAAGCTTTCTTAATTAATTTTTGCATGTATATATCTATGTTCATAACTCTTGAATTAACTTCTAATAGCATGTGGATTGGTGTTTATAACCCTTTTTAAGGCATTTTACGTGTTTTAACGTACTGTGTATTGAATGATACTTATTCATTCGAAAAATGAGACCAATTCACATGTTTTTCATTCCATTTTTCCTAAATAAATAGTATAATAATAATGGTTTTTCACAGTTTAAACACCCCCTAATACTAATAGTACTAATAGTATTTTATTTATTTATATATTTGCAGGGTGTGGATTTTGTTATTCATACAAGGAGTGAGTGGAATCATGAAATTCGTATGCAGTAAATCTGATCTTCTTAACGGAGTAAATATCGTTTCAAAAGCAGTTTCAAACAGAAGTACAATGTCTATTCTCGAATGTATTCTTATTGATACAACCAGAGATGAAATATCACTTACCGGTAATGATACAGAACTTGGTATCGAAACTATCATTAACGGACAGATTATTGAAAGAGGTATCGTTGCTCTCGAAGCAAAAATATTCTCAGAAATCGTAAGAAAGCTTCCTGATAGTGATATCACTATTGATGTAGATGCTAATTACAAAACACTTATTACTTGTGAAAAAGCAAAATTTACTATTCTTGGTAAATCAGGAGAAGAGTATACATATCTTCCCGAGATTGAAAAGCAGAACTCTATTATTATAAGCCAGTTGAATTTCAGAGATATTGTTAAGCAGACAATTTTCTCAGTAGCTGATAATGGAGATGATACTCCCGGACAGCAGACTATGAAGGGTGAGCTTTTCGAAGTATTTGGAGATTCAATCAGACTTTCATCACTTGATGGACATCGTATTTCTATAAGAAGATTACAGCTTAGAGATGTATATGATGCTGAGAAGGTAATTGTACCAGGTAAGAGTCTTAATGAAATAGCTAAGATTGTTAATGGTGGTGCTGAGGATGATGTAGAGATTTCATTCAGCAGCAATCACATTATGTTTGAGTTTGGAAGAACCAAGGTTGTATCAAGACTTATTGAAGGTAACTTCTTTGATATTGATAAAATGAATTCTTCTAATTATGAGACTAAGATTACTGTTAACAGAAAAGAATTTGTAGATTGTATCGATAGAGCTTGTCTTCTTGTAAAAGAAGGAGATAAGAAGCCTATTATTCTTAATATTACTGATGGTGTAGTAACAATGATGATTAATTCAATCGTTGGTAGTATGAAGGAAGATCTTGATATTACAAAAGAAGGTAAGGATCTTATGATTGCTTTCAATCCTAAGTTCATGCTTGATGCTCTCAGAGTAATTGAAGATGAGAACATTGACCTTTACATGGTTAATTCAAAAGCTCCTTGCTTTATTAAGAACAGCAGTGAAAGTTATATTTACGTAGTTCTTCCCGTTAACTTTACTACAGTTCAGTAATAAGAATATTTTATTCTTATAAAATAATTATTTTTATTAAAAGATTTTTTAGAGTAATTTCAGCGACACTTCGTGTCGCAAAGGACATAAAATGAGAAACGTTACTATTAGAGATGAATTTATTAAGCTTGGACAGGCATTAAAGCTTGCCGGTTTTGTTGATACCGGAGTAGATGCAAAGCTTGCTGTTCAAGATGGTTATGTAAAAGTAAACGGTGAAGTAGAAACTCAGCGTGGAAAAAAACTCTATGACGGAGATATTGCTGAGTATAACGGACAGCAGTTAAAGATAGTGGCGAAGAAGGTCTAATTTTAATGCTTATTAAATCAATCGAGCTTTCAGATTATAGAAATTATACTTCATTGCAGCTTGATTTTGACAAAGGCACAAATATTTTATTTGGTGATAATGCTCAAGGTAAAACAAATATTCTTGAAGCTATTTATGTTGCCGCAACTACCAAGTCTCATAAAGGAAGTCATGATAGTGACATAGTCAGATTTGGATGTGAAGAAGCTCATATCAGAACTTATCTTGAAAAAGATAATATTGAAACCAGAGTTGATATGCATCTTCGTAAGTCAAAGTCAAAAGGTATAGCCATAGATGGACAGAAGATAAAAAAAGCTGCCGATCTTATGGGTTTATGTAATGTTGTATTTTTTTCTCCTGAAGATTTAAACATAATAAAAAACGGACCGGCCTACAGACGTAGATTTGTTGATATGGAGCTCTGCCAGCTGGACAGTTTTTATCTTTATAATCTCAATAATTACAATAAGATTGTTAATCAGAGAAATCAGTTATTAAAAGATTTGTATTTTAATCCTCAGCTTAGAGAGACTCTTCCGATTTGGGATGATCAGCTCGTAAGCTATGGTAATAAGATAATTGAGAGACGAAGACTTTTTGTTGATCAGTTAAATGACATTATCTTTAATATTCATAAAAAATTATCAGGTGACAGAGAAGAAATTAAGATTGTGTATGAACCTGATATTAATGAAGAAAATTTCCTTGATAAATTGAAGGAAAATCAGGCAAGAGACATTAAATCTAAGATGACTTCAGTTGGTCCCCATCGTGATGATTTTGGATTTATTGTAGGTGATATTGATATCAGAAAATTTGGATCGCAGGGTCAGCAGAGAACTGCTGCTTTGTCTCTTAAGTTATCTGAAATAGAAATAGTTAAAAATATCAATAATGATGCACCTATTTTACTTCTTGATGATGTTTTGTCAGAGCTTGACAGTAACAGACAGAAATTTCTGCTTGATAGTATAGGTGATATACAGACAATTATTACATGTACCGGTCTTGAAGAATTTGTAAATGACAGATTTACGATTAATAAGGTATTTAAGGTAAGTAACGGTGTGGTAGAACCTATGTCACAGTAGTTTGTTATTAAGTAATTGTTTTATTTTTAAGTATAAATTTGTTTTAGTTTTGTCGCAGTATTTTGGAGGAACTATGAGCGAAGAGAGTCTTAACAATACAGTCGTAGAAAATGAATATGGTGCTGACCAGATTCAGATTCTTGAAGGACTTGAAGCGGTTAGAAAAAGACCCGGAATGTATATTGGTACTACTGCAAGCCGTGGTCTTCATCATCTTGTATATGAAATTGTAGATAATTCAGTTGATGAGGCACTTGCCGGATATTGCGATACCATTACTGTAATTATTAACAATGAGAATTCGATTACCGTTATTGATAATGGTCGTGGTATTCCTGTTGGTATTAATAGTAAAGCCGGCCTTCCGGCCGTTGAAGTAGTATTTACAATTCTTCATGCCGGAGGAAAATTCGGTGGTGGAGGATATAAAGTATCCGGTGGTCTTCATGGTGTAGGTGCATCAGTTGTTAATGCACTTTCAGAATGGCTTGAAGTAGAGATTAAGCAGGGTGGAATAGTATATAAGCAGCGTTACGAAAGAGGTAAGGTATGCTATTCACTTAAGCAGGTTGGAACTTGTCCTATTGAAGAGACAGGTACAAAGGTAACTTTCCTTCCTGATAAAGAGATTTTTACTGAGACAACAGTATTTGATTATAACATCTTAAAGGTTCGTCTTCGTGAGATGGCTTTCCTTACTAAGGGATTAAGAATTATTCTCAAAGACGAAAGAGATGATGAACATTCTAAATCTGTTATTACAGACAGTATGATTGAGGAAGCTAAGGAAGCTTCACTTGGTAAAGACATTGAAGTATCACAGATTGCTACTTTACTCGGAAGAGCTGAAGCAGATGTAGAAGCTCAGAAGGAAGAAGGAGTATATGAACCTTCATCTGATGAAAATGGAGCAGCAAGTGGTTCTGTAGAAAATACAAGCGATGAAAAGCCTGTCGAGAAAAAAGGCAAGATGCGTGAATTCCATTATGAAGGTGGAATCAAGGAATACGTTCAGTATCTTAATAAGAGTAAAACTGCTCTTTATGAGGATGTTCTTTATTTTGAAGGTGAGAGAAACGGAGTTTATGTTGAAGTAGCTTTCCAGCATAACGATTCTTTCAATGAAAGTGTATTTTCTTTTGTAAATAATATTAATACTCCTGAAGGTGGTACTCATCTCCAGGGATTTAGAAATGCATTAACCAAGACTTTTAATGAGTATGCTCGTGCGGCTAAGATTCTTAAGGATAGTGAGCCCAGTCTTTCAGGTGATGATATCCGCGAAGGACTCACCGCTATTATAAGTGTTAAGATTGAGGATCCTCAGTTCGAAGGTCAGACCAAGCAGAAGCTTGGAAACAGTGAGGCAAGAGGAGCTGTTGATAATGTAGTTGCTGAGAAGCTTACTATTTATCTTGAGCAGAATCCTACTCTGGCTCGTTCAATCTGTGAAAAATCGGTGCTCGCACAGCGAGCACGTGAGGCAGCTAGAAAAGCAAGAGACCTCACCAGAAGAAAGACTGCTTTGGACGGAATGGGATTGCCCGGCAAGTTAGCCGATTGTTCAGATAAGAATCCTGAAAATTGCGAAATCTATATCGTAGAGGGAGACTCTGCGGGTGGTTCAGCAAAAACCGCAAGAAGCAGAGCTACTCAGGCAATTCTTCCTCTTAGAGGAAAAATCCTTAATGTAGAAAAGGCAAGACTTGATCACGTCTATGGTAATGCCGAGATTCGTGCAATGATTACCGCATTTGGTACAGGTATCAACGAAGATTTTGATATTTCAAAGCTTCGATATAATAAGATTATTCTTATGACTGATGCGGACGTTGATGGTGCTCATATCAGTACTTTGTTACTTACATTTATTTACAGATTTATGCCCGAACTTATTAAGCAGGGACATGTATATCTTGCTAAGCCTCCGCTTTATAAGCTCGAGAAAAATAAGAAAGTTTGGTATGCATACAGTGATGAAGAGCTTGATAAAATCCTCAATGAAGTAGGAAGAGACACAAGTAACAAGATTCAGCGTTATAAGGGTCTTGGAGAGATGGATGCCGAACAGCTTTGGGAGACTACAATGGATCCCGAAAGAAGAATTCTTCTCAGAGTAAATTATGATGAGGAATATTCTTCAGAAGTAGATGTAACATTTACTACTCTTATGGGTGATAAGGTAGAGCCCAGAAGAGAATTTATCGAGGAACATGCTAAGTTTGCTACTCTCGATACCTAAATCGGAATTGTTTTATTTTTAATTATTCTTATAAGTAATTATTTGATTTAAATTGTGTTAATGAAGCTTATTTGTTATAAGCTCGGAGAACAAAATTAATGGATGATACAATTTTTGATAAAATTCAGGAAGTAGACTTAAAAGAGAGAATGGAATCATTCTATATCGATTATGCGATGAGTGTTATTGCAGCTCGTGCGCTTCCTGATGTCAGAGACGGATTAAAACCTGTACAGAGACGTGTACTTTATTCAATGATTGAATTGAATAACGGTCCCGATAAGCCTCATCGTAAGAGTGCTCGTATCGTTGGTGATACAATGGGTAAATATCACCCTCACGGCGACAGCTCTATCTACGGTGCTTTGGTTAATATGGCTCAGGACTGGTCAATGAGATATCCTCTTGTTGATGGTCACGGTAACTTCGGTTCAATGGATGGTGATGGTGCCGCAGCGATGCGATATACCGAGGCACGTCTTTCAAAAATCAGTATGGAGCTGCTTGCAGATATCAACAAGGATACTGTTGATTTTGTAGACAACTTCGACGGAACTGAGAGTGAGCCTGTAGTACTTCCCAGCCGTTATCCCAACCTTCTCGTAAATGGTACAACCGGTATTGCGGTAGGTATGGCGTCTAATATTCCTCCCCATAATCTTAGAGAAGTCATTAATGCTGTAGTAAAAATCATTGATGTATTTGTAGAAGAAGGAAGAGAAGCTGAGATAGAAGAAATTATGGACATTATAAAGGGTCCTGATTTTCCTACCGGTGGTATCATTCTCGGAAACAGAGGAATAGAAGAAGCTTACAGAACAGGTAGAGGTAAGATTCGTGTCAGAGCATTAACTGAAATTGAGACTCTTCCTAACGGTAAGACTCAGATTGTAGCTACCGAGCTTCCTTATATGGTTAATAAGGCAAATCTTCAGCAGAAGATTGCTGAGCTTGTTAAGCTTAAGAAGATAGACGGTATTACCGGTATTCGTGATGAGTCTAACCGCGAAGGTGTAAGACTTGTTATTGAAGTAAGACGTGATGCCAATGCAAACGTAATTCTTAATCAGCTTTATAAGCATACTCAGATGCAGGATACCTTTGGTGTAATTATGCTCGCACTTGATCATAATCAGCCTAAGGTTATGAATATCCTTGAAATGCTTAAGTATTATCTCGAGCATCAGAAGGAAGTTGTTACCAGACGTACAAAGTATGATTTAAATAAGGCTGAGGAGAGAGACCATATTTTACAGGGTCTGCTCAAAGCACTTGATTTTATAGATGAAGTAATCTCTATTATCAGAAGCAGCCAGAATACTCAGGAAGCTAAAGAAAGATTGATGGCTCGCTTTGAACTTGATGATGTTCAGGCTCAGGCTATCGTAGATATGCGTCTGAGAGCTCTGACCGGTTTGGAAAGAGAGAAGCTTCAGGCTGAGCATGAAGAACTTCAGGCAAAAATAGCTTACTTAAAGTCTATTCTTGCTGATGAGAAGCTTTTGCTTGGAGTAATTAAAGACGAAATGATGATAATCTGCGATAAGTACGGTGATGATCGTCGTACTCAAATCGGATTTGATGACTTTGATATAGCTGATGAGGATATGATTCCTCGTGAGAATGTAGTTATCGCTATGACCAGACTTGGATATATCAAGAGAATGTCTCCTGATAATTTCAAGGCTCAGCACAGAGGTGGTAAGGGCATTAAGGGAATGCAGACCATCGAAGATGATTACATTGAGGATCTGTTGATGACTACTACTCATCACTATCTCAACTTCTTCACCAGTCTTGGTCGTGTATACAGACTTAAGGCTTATGAAATTCCTGAGGGAAGCCGTACTTCAAGAGGTATGGCAATTGTAAATCTTCTCCAGCTTAGTCCCGGTGAAAAGATTACAGCTATGATCCCTGTTCAGGAGTATCAGGAAATCAAAAATCTCTTCATGGTTACCAAGAAGGGTATTGTTAAGAAGACTTTACTTTCAGAGTTTGCTCATGTAAGAAAGAACGGACTCATTGCTATTAATATCCGTGAGGATGATGAACTTATAGAAGTAAAGACAACTGATGCAGACAGTGAGATTTTCCTTGTTACCAAGCAGGGTATGTGTATCCGTTTCAAGGAGACTGATGTACGTCGTACCGGAAGATCTTCAATGGGTGTTATTGGTATGAATCTCAACGATGGTGATGAAATCATCGGAATGCAGAAGATGAGCCAGGGCACCGAGCTTCTCTTTATCTCTGAAAAGGGATATGGTAAGCGCACCAATATGGATGAGTTTACAGTTCAGAAGAGAGGCGGTAAGGGTCTTAAGTGTTATAAGATCATCGAGAAGACAGGTGATGTAATCTGCGTAAAGGCTGTAGATGGTACTGAGGAAATCATTATGATGACCACAGAAGGTATCATGATCAGAATTAATGTATCTGATATCAATACATTCAGCAGAATTACTTCAGGTGTTAAGCTTATGAATCTCTCTGATGGAGTAACTATTGCTCGTGCCGCTAAGGTAAGAGACAGAATCTCTAACGGTGAGAAGGAATTTGATAATATTGAGGAAGCAGAGGAAAATATCGTAGAGGAAACCAAGGAAGAATCCGATATTAGCTATGCTGAGGAAGAGGATGATGAAGAATCAAAAATCTTCCACGAAGAGTCTGAGGAAGAAAATTCTGAGGAATAAAGTTTCGTTGAATAATCAATAGTTATCTTTAATTATCTTAAATTCGTAATTAATAAATAATGAGTACCTCCATTTGTAATTTATACGCAGATGGAGGTATTTTTGTGTTATATGAAATTTACTTTGTCTATTCATATACTGTTTTTTGCAATATGACACAAAGACAGTAAAAAAAATCAAAAATACTGTCCTATTTTATCATTGAAAAAAAAGTTAAAAATGATAATATAAGCATTGTCGCTTAATAGGATATTAATTATATAAAAAAGAAGTTGAGGCGTATTACATTATTTTGAATGGAGATGAATAGAGATGGAAGCGTTTGAAATCTTTAAAGATTTAGCTATCATTATCGTTTTCGCAAAATTATTTGGTCTGATTGCAAGAAAGCTTAAAGCACCTCAGGTAGTAGGTGAGATTATCGCCGGTTTGCTTATAGGACCCAGTGTTCTTAAAATTGTAAATCTTTCAGATTTTCTTAGTCAGATGGCAGAGATTGGTGTATTGCTTTTGATGTTCTCGGCCGGACTCGAGACTAATCTTAAGGATTTGATAAAGACCGGACCTAAGGCGTTAGCTATTGCATGTGCAGGTGTATTTATTCCTCTTATCGGTGGAACGGTTCTTTACAGTACTTTCTATCATATTCCGCCTGTATGGGGAGATGAAAAATTCTTCTCAGCTATTTTCATCGGTGTAATAATGACCGCAACCAGTGTAAGTATTACTGTGCAGTCTCTTAAAGAGATGGGTAAGCTTAAGGGTGAAATAGGTCAGACGATACTAAGTGCCGCTATTATAGATGACGTAATAGGTATTATTGTACTTACATTTGTAATCGGTCTTAAGAATCCCGACTCCGGAAGCGAAAGTGTACTTCTTATGAAGGTACTTGATAGTATCTATCCTATGAATTCTTTCGTAAAAGTTATTATTCTGACTGTATTGTTCTTTGCGTTAGCCGCAGGATTGGGATTTGGAATTTACAAGCTGTTCAAGCTTGCAGACTTTAGATTCCCTCATACAAGAAGAATTCCTATTTTGGGACTTGCACTTTGCTTTGTATTTGCATGGGCAGCAGAGACCTTATTCGGTATTGCAGATATTACCGGTGCTTATGTAGCAGGTATTATTCTTTGTTCACTCAAAGACTCAGAATATATTGCCGAGAAAATGGATACCAACTCGTATATGTTGTTTGGCCCTATTTTCTTTGCGAGTATCGGACTTAAAACAGATATCAGTGATCTTAATGCAGAGATTCTTTTATTCTGCTTAGGATTTGTAGTTGTAGCTCTTGCAACTAAGATTATCGGATGCGGTCTTATGTCTAAGGCACTTAGATTTAAGTGGAAGGATTCACTTAAGATTGGTGTCGGAATGATGACGCGAGGAGAGGTTGCACTTATCGTTGCTCAGAAGGGTCTCGCAGTAAAAATGGTTGAGCCCGTATACTTCACCGCTGTTATTCTTCTTATCATTGTATCAAGCATCAGTACTCCTATTATTTTGAAGGTATTGTATGCAAGTGATGATAAAAAGGGATTGACGAAGATTAAGTGATAAAAAATAACCCCCTGTCACATTAGTGGCAGGGGGTTTTAACGTTTAGCGATTTGACATAAATAATTGTGTAGCTAAATAAGTATTAGTAAATTAAATATCATCATCATTAACTAAAGGAAGTGAGAATATGAATTCTGTTCCTTCACCTTCAGTACTTACTACGTTAATGTTTTCATCGTGAGCATTAATAATCTCTTTTACGATTGAAAGACCAAGTCCTGTACCTTTTTTATCTTTACCACGCGATGAATCGGATTTGTAGAATCTGTTAAAGATAAGCTTTACTTCATCTTTAGGAATTCCTACGCCGGTATCTTTTACAGATACGAAGAGCTTGTTCTTACGAACGGTGGTTCCTACGGTTACAACCGAATCATGATGACTGAATTTGATTGCGTTATCAATCAAATTGTAAAGAACCTGCTTGATTCTTTCTGTATCAGCGTGTACTAACATCTCTTCACCGGTAAGTGAAAGTGCTATAGCAATATTTCTGTTTCTGCAGGATCCTTCAAAAGAAGCAGCAGTCTGTCTGATGACCTGGTTGATATCAAAATCATTGTAATCCAACAGCATACCTTTGGTATTAAGGTTATTCAATGTGAGCAGGCTATTGGTAAGTTTGGTAAGTCTATCTGTTTCATTCAGTACAATGTTTAAATATTTTTCATGCATTTCGGGAGGAATGGTACCATCTATCATTGCCTCGAGGAATCCACGTATTGATGTCAGTGGAGATCTAAAGTCATGAGAAACATTGGCGACGAATTTTTTCTGATCATCCTCATGGCTGGCAATTGTTCCTGCCATGTAATTAAGGCTTGCTGCTAGGTAACCCATTTCATCACTGCTGTCCACGGATATTTCATAGTGATAGTTACCGTCTGCATAGTGATCAGCTGCTTTAGTGATTTTCCTCAACGGCTTATATACATACACTGTGAAGAAAATCAGAATAATGAATGACAGCAAATACAATATTGCCAATGTAATATAACAAATATTCTGAACCGATGAAGCGGTAGCATTGATATCCTTGATCGGTGTGTGAATGACGACATAACCTTTGACAATATAGTCAGAGGTTATGGGTGCCATTACAGTAAGGACATCCTGCTCAAAGTATCCGAAAAAATTATCTTTAATATAGTAACTGCCGCTTATAATAGCGGGATCGAAGCCTTCGATGTAAATATTGCTTTCTGTATCGAGAGGAAGCGATGTGTCCAAAATTATTCGTCCGACTGTGCTGACAATTCGTATTTCGGATTCAAAATATACTGACAAAGCATCAAGCTGGAGCTTAACCGTCTCAAGAGTAGTATCATTAGTGTAAAGTCCGCTTGCGTAGGTGTTAGCTATCAGAGTTGCTTCCGAATAAAGTGTTTTGGCTTTTTGGGAAGTAAGTGTCTGTTTTGTCAGATTCGGCACAAAAATCGTTACTATAGTAAATGCAAATACTCCGAATATGAGATATGCAATTAGAAATTTAATGTATAGTGTTCTTTTCATTAATCAATAGTCTCAAATTTGTAGCCTTTGCCCCAAATGGTGGTAATCTTCCACTTTTCGTGGTCGCTGATTTTTTCACGAAGTCTCTTAATGTGAACATCTACAGTACGAGTATCACCTATATAATCATAGCTCCAAATCTGGTCGAGCAACTGCTCACGTGTATATACACGATTGGGGTTAGATGCGAGATGATACAAAAGTTCAAGCTCCTTCGGAGGCATTTCGACATTTTTACCCATGTAAGTAACGGAGTAGTTAGTTTTGTTGACAATGAGGTCGGGGTAAGTAACACATTCTTCATTGCTCGATTTTACGACAACATCTTCAGTCTTATATCTACGCAGAACTGCTTTTACTCTCGCAACCATTTC
Organism: Lachnospiraceae bacterium UBA1721; assembly: GCA_002317155.1. Taxonomy (GTDB): domain Bacteria; phylum Bacillota; class Clostridia; order Lachnospirales; family Lachnospiraceae; genus AC2028. The sequence continues at coordinate 7,176 of DCIR01000071.1, read as the reverse complement.
CTTTGATTCAAAAGGCTTCTCGATGTAATCGTCAGCGCCGAGCTCAAGTCCAAGAACCTTATCAAATACCTCACCTTTTGCAGAAAGCATGATGATAGGAATTGATGATTTAGCTCTTACCTCACGGCATACCTGGTATCCATCGATTCCGGGAAGCATAATGTCTAGAAGAATAAGGTTAGGCTTGAAAATAGGAATCTGTTCAAGAGCGGATTCACCATCATTAACAATCTCAGTCTCAAAGCATTCTTTTATGAGATATAGTGAAATCAACTCTGCGATATTGTTGTCATCATCAACAATAAGGATTTTCTGTTTAGTGATTGGCATAAATTGTACCCCTCTAAGATTACTTAAATGTTACTATTGTTACTCCGGCGTCACCCTCGCCATATTCCCCGAGGCGATAGTCCGCTACTATTTTTTGCTTACGCAGATAATTGTGTACTGCGGTTCTGAGTGCACCGGTACCTTTTCCGTGAACAACTCTTACGGAAGGCTTGTGTGCTATATATGCATCATCAAGATATTTTTCCAGCTCTGAAAGTGCTTCATCTACGGTTCTTCCGAGAAGATTAATTTCACCGGATACGCTCATAGATTTATTCATTCGAATAGTACCTGAACCGGTGCGGCTAAGGTTAGGAGTAGTGATTTCCTCCTCCTGTGAATATACGAGATCATTGACATTGGTCTTGGTCTTCATGATTCCGCACATAACATACAGGTTACCCTTCTGGTCAGGAAGAGTATTTACTATACCTTTAAGTCCGAGTGAAACTATACGAACACTGTCACCTTTTTTAAGCTTCGAAGGATCCAAGGTCTTCTTGGTATTTGTGTTAGCTTTTTTACCGGTGGTAGTGTTAAGCTTGGTATTCTTATCATTGATAGAATTGCGCACCTTGTGGCGTCCGGCTTCGAGTGATTTGACATCGCCGGCCTGAGCCGCTTTGTTGATATCTCTGATAGTTTCGTCAGCAAGATCCTTGGCTTCCTGAAGAATTTCACGTGCCTCTTCGTTGGCTTCTCTAAGAATTCGGTCTTTAGCCATATCGAGCTTTTCGTTCTTTTTCTGAAGCTGTTCCTGAAGAGTTCGTATTTTATCTTTGTATTCAGCAATTTCCTTGCGCTCGTTTTCAATAGTGATACGACTGGCCTCGAGGTCTGCAATAATATCCTCAAAGCTTTCATTTTCAGTACTGATCTGTTCTCTGGCCTTATCAATGATTTCATCGGGAAGACCAAGCTTTGATGAAATCGCAAAAGCGTTACTCTTACCTGGGATACCGATGAGTAGTCTGTAGGTAGGTCTGAGAGATTCTACATCAAACTCGCAGCTGGCATTTTCTACACCTTCTGTTGAAAGAGCATAAACCTTGAGCTCACTGTAGTGAGTGGTTGCCATTGTGCGGATTCCTTTTGAGTGAAGGTCTCCGAGTATGGCAATAGCAAGAGCAGCACCTTCAGTAGGATCTGTTCCTGCACCGAGCTCATCGAAGAGACAGAGTGAATGTCTGTCGGCGTGCTTGAGTATATCTACTATAGTGACCATATGAGATGAAAAAGTAGACAGTGACTGTTCAATACTCTGTTCATCACCTATGTCGGCAAAAATATCGTTAAAAATACATAATTCCGAACGGTCTCCGCAGGAAACATGTAAGCCTGACTGACCCATGAGAGAGAGAAGACCGACTGTTTTAAGAGAGACGGTTTTACCGCCTGTGTTAGGTCCGGTTACTACAAGTAAATCGAACTCTCTTCCGAGATGAACATCAATCGGAACTACAACCGAAGGATTGATCAGTGGATGGCGTGCTTTGCGAAGATTAAGATAATGCTTTCTGTTGTACTGAGGCATAGTAGCCTTCATATCAAGAGCAAGCTTTCCTTTTGCAAATATAAAATCCAACAGAGTAAGTAATCTCTGATTTTCAGCTAATTCTTCAGTATGTCCGGCACACATTACGGATAAGTCCGTAAGAATAACATGGATTTCCTGTTCTTCTTCAAGAGCAAGTTCCTTGAGCTTATTGTTAAGTGAAACAATAGCGGAAGGCTCGATGAAAAATGTTGAACCGGTTGATGACTGATCGTGTACCATACCGGGGACCTGAGATTTATATTCAGCTTTTACAGGTATGCAGTAACGATTGTCACGCATGGTAATAACTGCGTCCTGAAGATATGATCTGAGAGAACCGCTAACCATAGAAGATAACTGAGTATGAATCTTATCTCCGGTCTGAATAATCTGTCTTCTGATAGATTTTAGGTTGGGGCTTGCATCATCAGCTATTTCATCTTCTGCAAGGATACAGCGGTTGATTTCATTAGCTACCTGTGTGAGAGGACATAAAGCATTGAAATATTCATCAAGTGAATCAGGTTTTTCATCACTGTCGTCCTTTACACCGTAAGATCTGATTCTTGCAGCATTATCAAGCTGCTTGGCAAGCTTAAGAAGCTCTGATGCTGAAAGAGTACTTCCGATTTCCAAAGATTTGATTGCAAATCGGAGGTCTTTGTTGCCGCCAAAAGAAGTACTGCCTTCTCTGAACAGACGTGAAAGAGCATCTGAGGTTTCCTGTTGCCATTTTTGTATGTCCTTCATATCGATTGAAGGATTAAGATTGCGACACATTTCCTTACCGGGTTCGGAGTCGGCATGGTCTTCAAGTAAGCTTAAAATTTTATCGTATTCAAGTGTTTTTAAGGTCTTTTTATTCATAGTATTCTCCAAATTGCATACATTAACAGTATAGCACAAAGAATATGCCTTTTCTTTACTTTTTTAGCCTTAAAGGCTATGATACATATATAATTGCTCATAGTATGGATTGTTTTTACGCAGGTAATAATTTATGGGTTCGGATTTTATAAAAGAAGAGATAAAGAAAAAGCCTTTTAACAAGGATAAGTTTATAAAAAAGCTGCTTGTCAGTGCTGCGAGTGCAGTTGTTTTTGGCATTATAGCGAGCCTCATTTTTTTGCTCATGACGCCTTTTCTTCAAAGATTGGTAGGTAATGTGAATTCTTCAAATGAGCAGGGAGGAATTATCACACTTCCGGAAAACAACGGCGACATGTCTCCGGAGGAAATGCTTTCTGAATATATGCTCCAGGAATCTTTGTTGTATGACAAGGAAAACGATGAGAATCAGTATGCATCGGTAGAGATGCCGTTGAGCGATGAACAGATTCAGGCTATTTTGGCTGATGTTACTTTGGATGTGACAAGCTTCAGACAGCTGTCAATATCTATAGCAGCGCTTGGAAGAGAACTTTCAAAATACATGGTTACCGTTACATCGAGCAGTACCAGTGTTGATTGGATGAATTCGGTAAACAACAGCAAAAATACTACTTCCGGCATAATAATAGCCAAGAATAATAAAGATGTTTTTGTTGTTGCAGACAGTTCGAATATCAAGCAAAATGATGAGCTGATAATCACATTAAGCAATGGAATGTCTTTCTATGGATCATTGAAGGAGACAGATTCAAATACAGGTATAGCTGTTATCACTATCAGTCTTTCTAATGTTCCGGCTAGCTTTTCAATTGATGAATATATCGTAACGCTTGGCAGCAGTAATGGACTGTTCGTAGGTCTTCCTATAATGGCTATTGGTAGTCCGCAGGGAATTGCAGGCTCACTGGGATATGGCATTATTGATGTTCCGAAGCAGATAGTTCCTCAGATGGATTCATATGTATCTGTAATTCAGACGAATATTTCCGGAAGTGAGTTAGCGAGTGGTGTTTTATTTAATCTGCAGGGACAGGTAATTGGTATTATCACTACGAGAGAAGACAGTTTTTCCGGTAATGATGTAATCATTGGTTACGGAATAACCGAATTAAAAAATCGTATTGAGAAAATGTCAAACGGTGTGGGAATTAATTACCTTGGCATCAAATCTACAGATGTAACCACAGAGGCAGTAGAGATGCTGGGAGTTCCGCAGGGAGCTTATGTTTTATCCGTTCAGATGGAATCACCCGCATGGAGAGCGGGAATGCAGACTGGCGATGTTATTGTAAGTGTTGATTATAACGATATTAATAGCAATGCTGATTACATTTCTGCGCTGAACCAGAAAAATGTTGGTGATACAATTATTCTTAAGGTAAAAAGACAATCTCAGGATGGATATACGTCAATTGAGTTCGAATTAGTTATTGAGGCAGCATATTAAAAGAGTACGTAAACAGATATAGAAAATTAACCGGCATAAATAAAATGAATGTTAATGTGTTGGTCAATATAAGTATAAAAATTACAAAATAGAAAGTGCGAGAAAATGAAGTACATTAAGGATTTTCGTGAGGGCGAGAGAATTTCAGATATCTACATGGTAAAGAATAAGGTATCTGCTACAACAAAGAACGGAAAGGCTTACGATATCGTTACCCTGCAGGATAAGACAGGAACTGTAGATGCTAAGATTTGGGATCCCAATGATCCCGGAATCGATGATTTCGACAAGCTTGATTATATAGATGTCAACGGAGAGGTGACCAGTTTTAACGGTGCACTTCAGGTAAATATCAGAAGAGCAAGAAAAGCTCGTGATGGTGAATACAGTCCTGCCGATTATCTTCCCGTTAGTGCTAAAAGTGTTGATGGAATGTATGATGAACTGATTAAGTTGATTGACAGTATCGGAAATCAGTACTATAAGCAGCTCCTTCAAGAGTTCTTTGTGAAGGATGAAGTATTTTCCAAGAAGTTTAAGTTTTCATCAGCAGCAAAAAGTGTACATCACGGATTTGTGGGCGGACTTCTTGAGCACACATTAAGTGTTACCAAGCTGTGCGATTACTATACTACCGCATATCCTATTCTTAAGAGAGACCTTCTTCTTACTGCTGCAATTTGTCATGATATAGGAAAAGTAATAGAGCTTTCACCTTTCCCGGAGAATGATTATACAGATGAAGGTAATCTTCTCGGACATATTGTGATGGGTTCAAATATGGTGAGCAACAAAGCTGCTAAGATTGAGGGATTCCCCAAAAAGGATTTGATTCAGCTTCAGCATTGCATTTTAGCTCATCATGGTAAGCTTGAATTTGGTTCACCTAAGACTCCTTCACTTATCGAGGCTATGGCTCTTAGCTATGCTGATGATACTGATGCTAAGATGGAGACCTTCAAGGAGGTTTTGGAGAATTCTACAGGAACTGCAAATCCTAACGGATGGCTCGGATACAACAAATTCCTTGAGAGTAATGTAAGACCCACTGAATAAACGATTTATAGAACAGCAGATATCGATAGTATAAATGCGTATCTATAGAATGAGGATATTATGGCGTACGAGAAAAATCAGCTTATAACAGTAAGTATCGATGATATTGGAATTGATGGAGAAGGAATCGGTCATATCGATGGATATACCTTTTTTATTAAAGATGCGGTTCTGGGCGATACTGTTCAGGCCAAAGTTATGAAGCCAACTAAAAATTACGCATACGCAAGAATGGAGAAGGTTATTATGCCTTCTCCTTTTCGTGTTGAAGCAAAATGTCCCGTGGCGAGAGCATGCGGCGGATGTCAGATCCAGGCACTTTCCTATGAAAAGCAGCTTGCTTTTAAGGAAAACAAAGTGCGTAACAATTTGATGAGAATAGGTGGCTTTGATGAGAAGCTTCTAGATTGGGTAATGGATCCGATAGTCGGAATGGATAAGCCTTGGAACTATAGAAATAAGGCACAGTATCCTGTAGGAACCGACAAAGACGGAAATCTGATTGCAGGTTTTTATGCCGGAAGAACTCATTCGATTATTGCGTGCGAGGATTGTGCTCTGGGTAATGAGGGTAATAAGGAGATATTAGAAATCATTCTCAGACACATGAAGAAGAATGATATATCTGCGTATAACGAGGAAACCAGGACAGGTATCGTCAGACATATTCTCATCAGAAAAGGATTTACCTCGGGAGAATGGATGGTATGCCTGATAATCAATAAAAAACCGGGCAAGGCAGCAGATGCCGTAAGACCTATAAAGAGTGGAGCGGAAACGGATTCTTATTTTGGAAAGAATAACGGCGCAGCCGAGAGAAATGCGACCTGGATAACCAGTCGTGAGTTTATCGCAGGACAGGGAGACTTGATAGCAGAGCTTGCTAAGATTCCCGGAATGAAGAGTATTTCATTCAATATAAATACTGAAAATACGAATGTAATCATGGGTAAGGAAACCTATTGCGTATGGGGTCAGCCTTATATATCAGATACGATTCACGTACGAGATATGACTAAGGAAGGTTATCCGATTACAGGAAAAGGATTGGAATTCCATATTTCACCGCAGTCATTCTATCAGGTTAACCCTGTTCAGACTGAGAAACTGTACAGCCTTGCTCTTTTGTATGCCGGACTGAAAGGTAATGAATCTGTATGGGATCTTTATTGCGGAATCGGTACTATTTCACTGTTCCTCAGCGATGCGGCAGGTAAGGTGTACGGTGTAGAGATAGTTCCTCAGGCCATCGAAGATGCCAAGGATAATGCCAGAAGAAATAACATCAGCAATGCTAAATTCTTCGTGGGTAAGGCAGAGGAGGTACTTCCTGATTTTTACAATAATAGCGGTAGAAAAAAGGAAGGTGTAGATACTGTCCGTGATGACAAAAAGAACGGAATAGATATGAGCCGCCCTGATGTAATAGTAGTCGATCCCCCGAGAAAGGGCTGCGACGAAGAGTGCCTGCGCACGATGGTAGCAATGTCTCCGGAGAGAATTGTGTATGTGTCATGTGACTCAGCTACTCTGTCGCGTGATTTGAAATATCTGTGTGGTAACGGTTATAAATTGATGAAGGTAAGACCCGTGGATATGTTCCCACATACGGTACACGTGGAGACAGTCGTGTTGATGTCAAAGGTAAAATAGGGATAACAGTCTCATTTTTAATTAATACTTCTACGGCAACACGGCTTTCCTTATCGTGTGCCAAACAATCTGTAACTATGGCATCTGCAATCTGATCACAAATCTTATCTACATGACCGCGAGATACCTGCTCTGAACTATAAATTCTACTCATTTGAAAATTCCTCCATTAATTAAAATTGGGTGGTGGCAGAATATTTACCACCACCCGTTGCATAAGTTTTAGGGTATTACCCACGGAACAAGAGGCTTAGTTTAAGAA
>DCIR01000088.1:38396-45643 GCA_002317155.1 Lachnospiraceae bacterium UBA1721 | reverse complement strand
ATCACCGGTACCTAACTCTTCATAAAATATATTTATGTTTTCATCCACCGCAACGTACATAAAATACCCCCTCAATATTTTATTCTACCGTAATACGTTATATTCATTACACTTAGTTAACTCCACTTTCTAAAACAGCAAAACTACCGGCATCGGCATTAATCTCTGCCTCACATTCATACGGTAAAATGCAGCTTGGTGATGAATGTCCGAAATTCAGTCCGTACAGCACCGGAAGGTTCTGCATTTCATACTTTGCCATGGTAGCTTTAAGCTGACCGGCCATCGGTTCATACGATTTTGCGGTTCGCATTTTCCCTATCACGATTCCGGCCAGTACCTGCAAATATCCCTTCTCTCCCATCCATCCAAAGAACATATCGATAAATTCGGGAGTCATAAATTCCGGTATTTCTTCAAAAAAGAAAATCTTATTTTTGAAACAATCCACGCTCAAATAGTCGCTTAGGAAATCTTCCATCAAACCGGTATGTCCGCCGAACAGCTTACCGCGCACTATGCCATCTCCTTGTAGAACATGATACCCATCGTTAACCACATATTCTTTTCTGTAAGAGGGATTAATATGATTGTCTTTATCGAAAGACCATTCCTTGCATGCATCGATTTTACCTGCAGGTTCGGTCTTAAAGAATGTATTCTCAAACAGATTTTTGCTATACGGGTGCCATATCCCCTGCTCTGCAACAGTGGTCAATAGATTGGCTCCGTAAAATGTCTGCAATCCGGCAGCATGACAATATATATGCAGATTCATTACATCCGAATATCCGCACAAAATCTTAGGATTAGCCGCTATTATTTTCTTATCCAAAAAGGGCAGAACCTTATCAGAATCATTTCCGCCAACATTTGCAATAACAGCTTTGATATCCTTATTTTCAAAAGCCCACATTATATCTTCTGCGCGGGCCTCGGGATTATTTCTTAAATAAGTAGTTCCCCTCATAGAATTAGGGGCTGCAACCACATTCAGTCCAATCTCCTGCAGTCGCTCCGCCCCAAGCTTATACTTCCAAGCTACTCTGCTGCTTCCTGCACAACCCCAGGAAGGACTGATTGTAGCTATTGTATCCCCTTTTTCCAAATGCTTTGGCTTAATCATTATCTAATAATCTCATCTATAGTCGACACCGTGATAAACGCACCCTTATACTGCTTAACCATAGTACGAAGCTTCTGCAGCTCGAAGTAGGTAACATAGCAAATAAGTGTCTTGTTCTCTCCGGCAATTGCACCCTGTGAATCCATAATTGTGCAAGTCTTATTCATATCATTTTTAATGTAACTGACAATATCTTCCGGCTCCTTGGTAATAATGGTAACCTGCTTGATAGCCTCGAATCTGTCGGTAAAGTGGTCGATGATTACTGTGGCCACAACATATACCAGCAGACTCAGAAGAGCACCGTTTCTGTCTATAAAAATAAATGCCGCAACGTATACACATGCATTAAAAGTTATCAGTATTCCGGACATGCTCATCTGTTTTCCGAGCTTTTGCGCCACCTTACTTACAATAAGGTTCGCCAGTATTTCCGAGCCGTCGATACATCCTCCGAAGCGAAGTATCAAAGAAAGACCAAATCCTAATAACGCACCACCAAAAGCCACTGCCAGGAAGTGCTCGGTATTAAGCTCGAAATGTAATTTTTCAAAAAATTCCAGACCTACCATGTAGACCACGGATCCTATCGCGGCTTTTACAGTGAAATTCACACCAAGCACAATTGCCCCCACTATCAAAAACGGCGCAAATACACACAACACGCACAGGGACAGATTGAATCCTGTAAGCTTACTGATGATGATTGCTATACCGGCTGTTCCGTAATCAATCGCATCATTCGGTAGCAATATGCACGCTACCGAGAAGCTTGCGAGCAAAGCTCCGATAATTATAAAAAAGTATGGCACTATGTCTTTAAGTCCGAATTTTTTCATATGTGTATCCTATGTATTGTCACTTACTTACCACTTGTTATAATGAATGATTGACTCATCCCATGTGTCCTTGGTCTGATCTGCATTTCCGGCAGCATAGCCGAAAGCGATAACTGAGTGTGGCACCTGACTCTCGGGAAGTCCGAAAAGCTCTGTCTGATTTTTAACCTTCTCGTCCTGAGGCCACGTTCCGAGCCATACACTTCCAATACCGAGACCTTTTGCCGCAAGGATCATATTCTGGGCAGCGATGGCACCATCAATAATCCAGAATTCCTTGGCTTTTTCAAAAGCTTTCTCTACATCACCACATATAAGAATTCCAAGTGCTGCTCCACGAAGCGGCTCAGCTGCGGGACCATTGGCATCTGCCATCTTACCCAACATTTCCTGATCATCCACTACGATAAATGACCAATCGCGACTGTTACAAGCCGAAGGGCCTGCCATTCCGGCTGCCAAAATAGCTTTAACATCATCCTTGGCTATCTTCTGATTGGTAAACTCTCTCACACTGCAACGCTTAAGAATAGCATCCATGACAGACATTCCGGATGAACCACTGCTAAGCTCACCATCCTCTCTTTCCAGCACACCATCCTTATCGTACTCTTTCACATGAATCTCCGGCATCGCCAGGCTCTCTGTTTCTATAGAAAAACTAAAGCTTTCTCCTGAAGTATTCTTCTTTCCAAACATAATATATCCTCACATTCTGATCTGTAATTAATCCCGTTGGTATATTTTCTTTTTATAATCTCTTGTTTTCTTTATTATGATTTTTATTTTGTAATCCCTATTTTTCGACTTCGATTGTACTATCGCGAACACCACTAAATCAGATTAATAAAGAAGGTAATAACGATACTGTTGATAAAGTCTGCGAACATACTTCCTACGATAGGCACAAGAATATATGCCTTAACCGAAGGAGCGAACTTGTCTGTCAGCGCCTGCATATTTGCCATAGCATTGGGAGTAGCTCCCATACCAAAACCACAGGTTCCCGCCGACAAAACCGCGGCATCGTAGTTGCGACCCATGATGTTGTATACAACAAAATATGCAAAGAGGAACATTAACACTGTCTGTGCAAGAAGCAGCAAAACTAAAGGAAGTGCAAGTGATGCAAGCTGCCACAGCTTAAGGGTAACCATCGCAATTCCGAGGAAGAGTGACAGACAGATACCACCGATGTCATTAATCTCACCCATATGTACTGTGAACTTACCTGAGAACTCACCGATATTTCTCATAAGTGCTGCCACAATCATCGCTCCGATATATACAGGGAAAGTCATTCCTGTCTTCGACAGCAGGGTTGAAACTATTGTTCCGATACCCATAGCGATTGCTATCTGATAAGCTGCAGGTGCGTATTTACTTACGTTACGATGATGCTTTTTAACATCCTCTACAATAACAGAATCATCCTCCGGCTGGACCTTCTTAAGCAAGTCATGCTTAAGGATAAGTCTACGTCCGATAGGACCACCCATAAGTGAACCGGCTACCAGACCAAATGTAGCTGCGGCGGTACAAAGGGTAGTAGCTCCGCTCAAGCCTAAATCCTCAAGCACCTGTCCAAACGCTCCGGCAGTTCCGTGGCCGCCGACCATAGGAATCGAACCTGTGCAAAGACCGATCAGCGGATCGAGCTTAAGTACAGATGCAAGACCTACCGCTGTAAGATTCTGCAATATAATCAATACAATTACGCTGACAAGGAAAATAATGAGACTCACACCACCGCTCTTAAGCACCTTAAGATTGGCCTGGAAGCCTACAGAAGTAAAGAACATAATCATGCATACATTCTTAAGTGTCTCATCAAAATTAAACTCTACAACACCTGTTGCGTAGAGCACACATGATAAAACCGCAAAGAGCAGACCACCTACAACAGATGCAGGGATACAGAAGGTCTCGAGGAATTTAATTTTTCTCTTAAGCATACTTCCGAGGAATAATACAACAACCGCAAGCGCAAGTGTCTGATACATATCAAGGGATATTACAAAGCGTCCCTCTTCTTTTTCCTCGGTAACCGCTACTCCAAAGCTTAAATCCTGTAAATCATCATTATAAGAATTAAGAATTCCGAGTACTGCTGCCTCTGCCTCCGGGCTGACAGTATCTGCTACAATCAACACTGCAGATACACCCACAACCGTGATAGTCTCTGTCTGTCCGCCGTATGTTTCTGCTTCGATATCACATGCAAGGTAAGCATCAGATGAGGAAGTCAGTCTCTTTACCGCTGCCTCAGATAAAGGAATCACTCTTATATCCATCTCCTCGGCAAGCTCAGCTACGGCTGTTGTAGGAGTACTTGCGGTACAGAAAAACGCTTCAATCTCACCGTTTTTAAGCGCCTCAGCAGAACCTGTAAAATCAAGATTAACTGCCTGTAAATCCTTTGTTGTAAGACTATAGCTCTCAAGAATATCCTGAGCATTCTTAAGTACACCGGAATCCTCTGCTCCGATTGACACTTTTCTGCCCTTCAAATCATCAATACTCTGGATATCAGAATCGGCTGCTACTATAACCTGGCACTTCTCTGTATACAGACCGGTTACAGAATGAAATCCACTGAGCGCACCACCGGAAAAAGCACCTTGACCGTTTAATGCATCCATCAATGTATCACTCTGAACGATAGCCATATCCAGATATCCGTCACTGATAAGTCGCAGATTGGCTGCAGATCCTGCAGTCGCCACCACCTCTACGGTATAGTCTGTCTGATCTGCCATATATTCCGACAGAATAGATCCATAACTGTAGTAGTTTCCTCCTGTACCACCGGTTCCCAGCTTTAAGTTGTTGTTTCCACCGGCTTTATTTCCGCATCCGGTGACAGCGAAAACAACCATTACCAGCGACAACAGGCAGGCCAGTTTTTTTCTGATTGATTTCCCTCTTGATTCACCCCTGTTACTGTTCTTTCCCAAAACAAACCTCCAAAAAGCCTTTATTTTCCTATCCACGCAGATAATATCCGCAATACAAATCATTATACCAATTTTTGTCAGTAACTTCCACTTTCACAGTTTTAATTACTTCCTAATTAATCTATGTGATGTCATCTTTATCACTATATTTCATATTCTGTGTTAAAATATATAAAATAAGATCTCAAAACATAATTTGCGAGGATTCTTGTGATCAATACTAATGATTATTCGACCAAAATAATACGTAAATCCATCCGTGTATACGGTTCTGTGCAGGGTGTAGGCTTCAGATATCGTACAAAATACGCAGCCGAGAATTATGGAGTTACAGGATGGGTAAAAAACGAGCTCGACGGAAGTGTATCGATGGAGCTCCAGGGAACGGAAGAACAGATTGATCAGGTATTCCTCTCTATCAGCCACGGAAGTTATATTTCTATAGAGCGGATGGATTCACGCAGCATCCCACTTAATGATGGGGAATACGGATTTAATTACGACTAATTTCAATCAATTAAGGATTCAGCACACTTTGATTAACAGTAAGAAAACAGAAATAATCAGCATAATATGTATAGCTCTTGCTACCATGCTGGCAGTTATTTTACTGATCGCTGCCAATAAAGATAAAGAGACCATCACCGATTCGATTAATAATGATGTTCTTCCCGGAATCAGCACAGAGTATACAGATAAAATATTTGACGACAGCTATGTTCATACCATCAATGTGGAGATAAAGGACAGTTACTGGAGTTACATGATTGAGCATGCCACCGAAGAGACATATATGATTTGTGATGTGGTAGTCGATGGCGAGCGCTTCAAGGATGTGGCTTTTCGCCCCAAGGGTAATTCCTCCCTTTCTTCCATCGCTGCTCAGGGTGACAATCACTTTAGCTTTAAGCTCGAATTTGATCATTATCAGACCGGTTACACTTATCACGGTCTCGACAAACTTTCCCTTAACAATCTTGGTCAGGACAAAAGCTGCATGAAGGATTACATTGCCTATCACATGATGAATGAGGCAGGTATTCCTGCTCCATTAAGCAGCTACACCCTTTTACAAATCAACGGAGAAGACCTCGGACTGTATCTGGCCGTTGAAGCCATTGATGACTCATTTTGCTATCGCAATTATGGTGAGGAATACGGTGAACTGTACAGACCTGATGCTTTTGATATCGATAGTATCCAGCCTACGGATTTTATTAATCTCGACTACGAAGCATTATTCGGAAACGTTGCAAATGCACAGCCCGGCCAACGCGTCGATATTCTCGGAAGTATCATCAATGTAGCCTTTTTAGATGTGCAGGACCAGGTATCGATTTCAGCAATAAATTATGTTGGCGACGATATCGATGATTACAATATTGTCTTTGATACCAGCGTTTTTGATATTAATAAAGCAGATAAAAAACGTTATGTTGACGCGGTAAAAACACTCAACACTACTGATAATCCTGCTGATGCGCTCGAGATAGATACTGTCATTCGCTATTTTGCTATTCACAATTTCATCAACAACTACGACAGCTACACCGGTGTATTCGTCCACAACTTTTATGTTCATGAAAAAGACGGAAAACTGTCTATGGTTCCGTGGGATTACAATCTTGGTTTCGGTGCATTTTCAGTTGAATCTGCTGCCGAAAGCTTCTTTGGCGGAAGCGCCTACAACGAACCCCTCGACTTAGGGCAGGCACTCAGTGATGAGGCGAGCTTCGTCAATTATCCCATAGACACTCCGACATATGTCGTTGCGGTTGATGACAGACCGATGTTCGGCACGTGGATTAACATCCCTGAATATCGCGAGCAATATCATGATTTCTACGTAACCTTTATAAATGATTATTTTACCAGCGGAAAATATGCCTCTGAGTACGCCAAAATCTATAACCAGATACGCCCTTACGTAGAAAAAGGCCTCACCTTCTATACCCTTGATGAGTATGAGAAGGGTGCTGCCAATTTTAATCTGTATAATGAACTTCGCTCAGAAAGCATACTTAAACAGGTCGCCGGTGAAATCCCTACAACCATCGAGGGACAGGAGGCTGACTATGACTCTTTAATAGATACTGCTGATTTGAACCTTGGTACTACCATTTCATTCGAAGGCGTGGCTTTTGGAATTACTTCTGCCGACGTTCAGACGATCATGGATGCCGTAGCAGGCGACGAACATTCGCATGATGCCGCAGGTATCACGGAAGTGCTCACCGAACTCCAGACCGATACCTCAGGCATTCCTTCAATACTGGGCCGAATCCTTGGTTCAAGCACTATTCTTCAAAAAATGCTGCTCCGGGC
>DCIR01000088.1:0-38295 GCA_002317155.1 Lachnospiraceae bacterium UBA1721 | reverse complement strand
AAAAATAAGCAATGAATGAAAAATAAGGCATCAATCCATTACAGATTTGATGCCTTACCGATAAGCTTCAATATAAGTCTATAAATCATATCTCGTATCAGATGTCTTAAGCAAAAGACTATCATCACACCCAGACATGCTCCGGGAATACTCCTGGTAATCAAAAAACTAACCACAGCACCGATCGGCACCAATACTACTCCCAGCTTAAAATTAGTAGTTCCCGTAATCAACTGAATCAGATATACCACCAGCACGACCGCGGTAACTGCATATAAAACAGCGTACAACTTTAGGAAAAAAGCCACAATCCCCACTACAGACAGTACAAAGAAAAACAAATATGCTATGCGCAAAATACGTGCGAATACACCACCTATTTTTGCTTCTGTTCTCTCCGCCTCAATCTTAGGCCTAGGGTCTCTGCTTTCCTTACCTACCTGCGATTCGCACACAGGACAGACCAGCCTGTTTAGATCATCAGGACTCTTGATTTCAAAATCATATGTTTTTTCACAGACAGTACAATATCTTTTTACAAACATTTATTCTTCGTCCCAGTCATCATGCTTTTTTCTAAGCACCAGCATTTGCCATCCCATTATTCCAAACAGACCTACATTCAATGCAAGTGCTACTACTACCAAAATATTGCCTATAAAAATGATTGATCTGCTGATCATATTAATATAAATTCCGGTAATAACTCCTGACAATACAACAAAGATAAACATCAATACAGCTGTAAACATTGTGTGGGGCTGCTTGCTTTTATGCTTTATAGCATTACTAATCACACTTGCAAAGCCAATCAATCTGGCCTGAAGAACAATATACAAAGCCATTGGGATTATGCCCAACAGGAAGAAAACCCATACAGACCCGTATCCTAATGCTCTGAAGTTACTGTGTAATGAGAAGAAATTGTACAGTATTAAATCAAATAACTCTGAGAACTCTTCGGGTGCAAGTGCCCCCAGTAAGCTAAGGAATACAAAAAACGATATCCAGGCACTCATTGAAAGTATATTTAATATACTTTGAACAACAATCAGAATAGGGCCTGCAGCTACATACTTATCTTTTCTGGAAGTTCCCCATATAATCCATGCCGACACACACATCAATGTATACGGAACTATATATGCCATACCTATTATTCCGACTTTCATAAATGAGGAAACGATTATGCATAAAATCTGTACAGAGACTGTTATGGCAAATGCAAGAGTAAAGGGTGAACTCATCATCCGTTTTACTCTTTTTTCAACATCCTCATCATTCTTCATTTCTTCCTGAGTCTTGATGTGCTCTCTCTTTTCCATGCCTTGGAACGGAACCGGCGGAGGTGCTACAAACCCGGGATTTATCGCAGGTGCGGGACCTCCCATTGGTGGCTGACCATACATAGGTGCGGGACCTCCCATTGGTGGCTGACCATACATAGGCGCAGGACCTCCCATCGGTGCACTTCCATACACAGGTGCAGGGCCTCCCATCGGTGCACTTCCATACATAGGCGCGGAGCCTCCCATTGGCGGCTGTCCATATACAGGTGCGGGACCTCCCATTGGCGGCTGTCCATACATAGGCGCAGGGCCCCCCATCGGTGGCTGGCCATTCATAGGTGCGGGACCTCCCATCGGTGCACTTCCATACACAGGTGCAGAGCCTCCCATCGGCGGCTGTCCATTCATAGGTGCAGGGCCTCCCATCGGCATCTGGTTATTTATCTGACCATAATTCTCGTTCACTGATTTCTCTCCATCCTCACAAAAACAATTTACTTATTTTTATAATATTCATCACGGGTAATCGCCATCTCTATCTGATTCCATGGCTCACGTTCAAGTATCTCTGTATCCTTAAAGCCTACTGCTTTATAACAGTTGTATGCCAAATCATTACCAACATAGACACCAAGAGTGATTTTTTCAGCTCCTAAAATCTCAAACGCATACTTGATACCGGCACTAAGCATCTGCTTACCGTAGCCTGAACCTCTGGTGGTATCATCAACAACTACCCACCCAAAGCGAATAATACGCATATCACCATGCATATATCTCATTATGAACTGTCCGACCACCCTATTATCGTCATCAATTGCAACCCACGGATAAAAATTATCCGGCTCATCACATAATCCGTTTTTTAACGTATAGGTATCATTAATGCACTGTGCATCTATCGGGAACTGACCCAAAAGAAGGCCTCCCCATTTTGTAAAAACAGTCTCATCCTGAACCCATTTAGCAATCACTTCCGAGTCACAGCTTTTGTATGGTCTTAATCTCATAAGTGCCCCTCAATTTATAACAAAACTCGCTAAACATTAATTTATATCATTATTTTACGTCCGTAGTTTCATTTACATTTACAGGTCTCTTGTGTACATCTAAAACAAGTTTTCGAAGAGACTCGTTATACGCCAGTAACGCACCCACAACTATAATTCCCAAACACATCAATTGATTCACACTCGGCACAAAAAGATTATCTGCATGTGAATCTCTAAGATAATCCAGAAGTAATTTCCCTATACCACACATACATGCCAGTGCAAATATCCCGTGTTTTGCTTTTTTTACATATACTACAATAATTCCTATCACAAATATAATTGCGAAGAGAATCGTCTCACTCATCTGCACCGGAAATACATCTGTGGTCGGAAGTCTGTCAGCTACACCTTCATAATGTAAGCTAAAATAACCACTGTACTCCCTGCCGTAACAGCATCCGGAAAAATGACAAGCCAGCTTAGATACACTGTACATAAGCGGAATCATACATCCGTATGCCTTAAATATCTGTTCGCGATATTCAGGAATAATATGCGTCATTATGAATATCGCCGCAAATACTCCAAACGCTCCTCCGACGCTAGAAAGACCACATGCCTTAAAGCCTGATGTGACGACGGAAATCAACATCCCACCAAAAGCCACCATCAACGCATTAAGAACGGTAGAGCACCAAATAACATATTGCGGAACCTTATCAGTAAGCATCAAAACAAATGCTGCTGCCAATCCAACGATAAAGGATATCATTATACATATCATATATACCGGTGCATTATAATCCGTCTGAATTAAAATCGTCGCCATAATCTATTCCTGTTATCGCTGTCTCCGTTACCCTTATAGCATTCTGAAGCTTTTTCTTTCTGTTTATATTCGCAAGAACAAAAAAACCTACAGCCGCCAATACAAATGCCAAACATACTATACCGTATGTCATTAATTCGCTACTTGAATTTCTACTCGGCAAAACACTCCCGGTATTTTCATAAACAATCAAGACAAAAAAAGGCAATTGCGTAAATAATACGCCTAATATAGTATACAGCGTCTGCCTATCACGGTATTTATAGTATTTTTCATCATATATAACTTTGCTCGCCAGTTCTGCGTTTGTATAGTAGATGGGTATCTTATGCTTCTTGGCCTCAACAATATTATAAATTGAACAGCAAGCCAAAATTATAGCTACTACCATCATAATGAATACAAACGTAAAGAAACCGGGATACTTCTTAGGAGTACAATAATCTATGTAACTGCCATCGCAAGACGGACCGGCACAGTGAGTGTTGTAACTGTAAATAAACCATCCGACTAAAGCTATAAATATCGTCAATACTATAGCAGGTATTCCAAAACCGATTGCTCTTCTCTTTGCCTGTGAATATTCTTTGCTGTAATGAAATGGTGCACTCATAACATATCCCCCCTGACATTTATGAAGCTATTCCTCAGAATTGTTCTGAACCATCTGTTCTACATCGTCAATTACCGGATTATTCTGTACTAACTGCTCTACGCTAAAATCTACCTGATTATTCATAACAGGCATATATGGATTCTGAATAAACTGAGAGTGAGGATTTATGGGTACTTGATTTACAAATGGCTGGTATGGATTTGTCATCGTCTGCGGCTGTTTGCGAATCATAAACTGCTTCTTGAGTTTTACATTCTTAACTACCAATATAAGGAATATAACCAGCGCTGCAATATGTATCACACCCCAAATACCATACACTATTGCTTCTACTCCTTCTGACTCGTTCCTCCAATATTCTCCATACGCAGCACGGTTCAATAAATGATTACATACTTCGAGAAAACAAGAAAAGATAACAAAACCACTGACACCTGCCAAGATACTAAATATAATTTGGCGTTTTCTGAATGTATAGTAAGCAGGTATATATATCATACTTGCCTGTCTTCTCTGCTCTCGTTCGATTCTCTGCCACTCCATCTGCGCTAATTCCGCAGGAGTATAAGGAATCGGAATCTTAACCGCTTTTGCCTTGGCAATATTAATGATTGCCAATATTACCAACACAATTACCGCCGCCAACCAAATAAAAAGAAACGTAAATAATTCCGGCGATGTTGATGGAGTAAGCGCCGAACATCCACAATCGCAGGTCGATCCATCACAAGAAAATTCTTTGGAGGGCACACTGGCACACGTACTGTTATAAAACGCAATGAACAGGAAACTTAATGCCAGTGGGCCTGACAACACAAGGCCTGCAATTCCGAAAATCAAAGCAAGTCTTCTGGCTTTATAATATTCTTTGCTGTAGTGAAACGGCACTGCCATGTACACTATCCCCCATAAGTTATAAAAGTGCCTTTACAGTCTTGGCATCATAAGTAACAGTTGCGATCTTCTCTACCTCGATACGATAAAGTGCATTTGCCGCAACATGCTCTGCAACCTGCTCAAGATCACGAATACCACTGGTATTTCTGAATGTATCGATTATAGCTTCAAGACCATCCTCGGTAATATTACACTCCTCTGCCTTAAGTCCAATTCTCTTAAGAACCTTAGGCATTACAAAATTACTGAATATAGCCTTCTTCTCCTCGAAGGTGTAGTCCGGAAGCTCAATAACCGCAAAACGCGACATAAGAGGCGCACTTATCTGCGACTTCTCATTAGCCGTTGCTATAGGATATACACCACTTGTAGGGATATTGCACTCAATATAGTTGTCAGTAAATCCAAGGTTATCAAGCAAAGTAAGAAGTACGTCTGCAGGGTTACCGTTACCTTTTCCTGCAGAAGCCTTATCAAGCTCATTAATAATAAATACAAGGTTAGAGCTTTCTGCCTTTTCAAAGGTCTCCATGATAATACCCGGCTTAGCATTTGAATATACACGCGAACTTCCCGTAAGCTGCTCAGGATCATTAATAGAGCTCATCTCAAGTGTGGTCCAGGGCATTTTCAAAATCTTAGCTACAGCATAAGCAAGCTGAGATTTACCTGTACCTGCCGGTCCGATAAGAAGAAGACCATATGCAGGAAGCGTATGAGTTCTGTTAATCTGAATAATAGTTTCAATAATACGCTGCTTTACCTTCTCCATTCCGTAGAGCTCTTCATCAAGGATACGTCTTGCCTCTACAGGATCAATCGCCTCAAAATAATCATTTTTCCAATGAATGCTAAACATTATTGAAAGAGCACGAAGTGCATGACGACGCTCCTCAGGAGTAACCTCTGCCGACTTTGCGATAGCAAGATTGCGCTTAGCCCACATACGAATATTCTCAGGGAGAGTATTACCTGCACATGTAAGAAAATCCGCAATACTCTGAATACTGGTAAGCTTCATGTTGTCAGAATCTTCAATATCATCGATATCCTTCTCTGTGTCAGAGGGAGCTTCGCTCTGGAAAAGTCTTCCGAGCATAAACTGAAGAAATCCGTTCTCACCGGCAAGCTTGGCTCCACGAACAGCCACTCCTGTCTCCATAATCTTATAGATTCGATATTCACCGTCTACTGAGACTCCTGAAAGTCTCACCATAATATGGCTGTCGCCGAGCCACTTTACCAGGCTTACAAATCTGGAATCAATCTTTAGAATATCCTCACTTACTGTTTCTCCGGCCTCTGAATCGAGGGTAAAAGCAGATCCCTTGGTAGGGCTGGTAAACATACCGCATGAATGATGAGACAACTTACCCGATTTATTGCTGAGAATAATAATCGGATTATCAGCATCCGCGGTTTTTTTATCTGAATCAAAAGTTGTATATGTAACTGTAACCTCAACAGGTTCATCTTTTTTTGCATTAAAATCAAATACCGGCATATTTTACCTCTCAATTTGCGGACAACAATGCACTAATGCATATCCGCTATTTTTACCTATAGTCCTTTAGATAATATCATACTTAAGATATTTTGAATATTTATAAAATATATAGTTGACTGCTTTAGTCTGGATTTTGATAATTTAAAAGATAAAAGTGACTTTTTCTAACATATCATTGCATATATACGTATATTTATTTATGATAACTTTCGTTTGCTAGAAAATTTAATGAGGGAAGAAAAAATGAAAAAGAAATTATTTGCATTTGTATCTGTACTTATGCTCGCAGTTATGCTTATGGGCTGCGGCGGACCCAAGACTCTTGAGAGCTATTACAATCAGCCTATCAGAAAGGCAGCTATCGAAGCTGAATGCAAGGAAATGCTCGAGCAGCAGAAAGGTACCTATTCAGAAGTATCTATGACATTCGAGGGTAACACCGCTACTTATTCATACACCTATTGCGAGGATCCCGGAATGGCTAATAAGGCTGCATATGATGCTTTCATGAAGTCAAGTCTTGATTCATCAAGCCACTCTATTATCGAGGGAATCAGACAGGAATCAGGAGTTTCAGCTGATACCGTTATCACCGTAGTTTTTGTATTTAACAATCCCGATGGTTCAGAGTACTCATCATTCACTTATTCTGAATAATAAGTTCTCTTAATAATAAGTTCTTTACTGTCAAAGAACCGGATTGATACATTTAATATTTATAATTCAATAAAACAACAAAAACAGCAAACATATTAAAACAAAAACAGCTTAAGCCTCACGGCCTAAGCTGTTTTTATTTACGGGACTTTTCAGCCCTATTATTCTTTATGAATTATTAGAATGCATCATCCTCATATCTCTTAGAATCACTCAGATCAAGATAGAGAACATCATCAATATCATCATATTCGAATTCTGCAACGATAAATCCGTTGGTTCCTAAGATATACATATAATCGTAATCAAAATCAAATGCAAAATACAATACGTCCTCTGCACCGTGATCATATGTGAAGGTAACATTTCCATCATAATCAGTGGTCATAGTACCGGTTGATACTGAACCATCTGTGAATGTCATTTCAAATTTCTGTGACACCAACTCATCTGTATAACCAAAGATTCTGAGCTTGTCATCCTTAAGACAACCTACCTGCATTGTTCCGTTTACATCGATAAGGATAAGAGGCTCGGCAATAACATCATAAGAATATGTATTGCTAGCATCTGAGATTAACATATCTCTGATATCAATGCTTACATCAAAAGAATATCCATCTGCATAATACAAAGGAATATCTTCGAACTCCATGGTGACATCATCTTCAGGGTCATCAGTCTCTTCGTCATCACCCCAGAATGCATCCCAGAAAGAAGCCCAGAAGTCATCCTCGTCATCGTCATCAATTATATCATCGTCATCATCAACGATCTCTGCATCAATACCGGTATAGTTAAGTACAGCTTCTACTGCTGCCTCAGCATCGATCATATAATAACACTCTGCTGTATCACCTGATGTTCCGGGATATACGGGAACTGTAGCTGAATCAATAATAATCTGCTTAATCTCTGCAGGCTTTAAGTCCTGATTAACTGACCATGCCATAGCAGTGATTGATGCTGCAAGAGGTGCTGCCATTGAAGTTCCTGACATAGAGTCATATGCTCCGTTAGGACCCTCTGCAACTACAGTACTGTAAATAGCAGATCCGGGAGCTGCTACAGTAATAGTATGACCATAGTTAGAGAAATAAGTTAAGTAATACTCACCACCATAAGGCTTCTCAACTGCTGCAACTACCATAACGCTGCCCATAATATCCTCGGTAGTCATGCATGAAGCGTATGCAGGGTGACTTGCTAAGAATGCATCTACATTATCTTCATCCATAGAAGCAAAGAAACCATTGCACATAAATGAATCTACTGCATCATTACCTGCAGCCTGTACAATAATAAAATTCTGATAATCGTTGTATAACATCAACGCAATCATGCTCATCGCATCCTGCGCTGCGTCTGCGCTAATAATTGACTGAACAAAGTCTACACCGGTATACATCAAGCCTGAAGAAAGATTAACTACGATCTTCTCATCATGACCAACCTTCTCACAGCAGTCTGCAATACCCTGAAGCATATCGGTCATAGCAACATAGTTTGCTTCCTGCTCTGCATTTGCATATACATCAACAAAATAGCCGTTTACATTAGATAAAACTCCGGCAATTCCAATACCGTTATTTGCTTCAGCCATCATGATTCCGGTGACATGTGTTCCATGATCACTTCCATCATCACACAATTCAGGATTCAGAATCTCGATATTCATACCGGCAAGGTCTTCATGGTCGATATCAATACCGTCATCTACGATACCAACATTAATTGTAGAAAAGTACTCAGAATAGTCCCAAGCAGAAGGAACCTTGGTGGCCTCAAGCCACCAATTGTTTCCTGAGGGATTCTTCTCATCCCAATCTAAGATATCGAATTCACCTGACTCAAGCCACGGATCATTTGTTGTGGTCATGCCCTGGGTAAGAGCATAGATTCTATCAACCTTTGCATCCAAAACGCATGAATTTTCCAAGATCTTTTCAGCTGTTTTCTCAAGCTTTTCAAGATCAGCGTCTGCGATACGAATCTGGTACTCATTTAACGATAATTCCTTACCGATTAATTCACCGTCTACAGATTCGATAACCTCGATAATCTGTTCATCAGTAGCTTCTTTGGTAAAGAAAATAATGAGTACGCCATCGACGTGTCCCATGGCAACATTGTCCATGATTATTTCATCTTCACTGGGCTCATACAGAGAAGATACGGAATTTAAGTCAATGACTTTCTCTTCCGGCTCTTCAGGCTGAGTTGTATCTTTGCCACAGGCAAACAATGAAAATGACAATGCTAATGCTGATACTAAAACTAATAATTTTTTCTTCATTTTCCTCCTCCTTATTGCGATTCAAAAATTCGACATGTATTAAATTAACATATAAATCACAATATGTATAGTTTTCATTACAATACTAATGACAGGATTTATTTGAAAATATTACCAGTTTTCTAAAAATTTTTTTCCAACACACCATAAAACACTAATTTATCAGTTCTGCAGCTGCTTAACAGCCATATCCAACACATAGTCCTCTCCACGGTTAAACACTGCATCGATGAACTCATCGTCCACCTCAATCTGTACATCAAGGAGAACTGTAGCCTCTCTTGTCACATCTGTATCGATATAGATACTACCGTCTGCATTCAAATCGGGAACTGCGGAAAATGACAACATGCCAAACTCCATATCACTAACAGCTCTTACCGCCTGGCATGCACAGTTAGAAGGAGTAATTCCCATAATTGTTACATTATCAAGTCTTGAAATAACTTCAGTAAACATATCACCTGCACTTACGGTAGTCGCACTTACAAGCACAATGATTTTTCCATTGCCCCAGAAGCCTTCACCATAGAACTTGTTGGGAGTTCCAAGAACATAGCCACCCGTGGTCTCATCAATCATATAACAGCTGTTCTCTACATCCCATACACTGTTATAGCTCATCGTGTACTCACCCTCAGGGAATAACAGTCTGAATACTGTCTTATCAAATCCGGGATCACCACCTGAGTTGGCTCTTAAATCGATAATCAGATCTGTAACTCCTGCATCCTTCTGCAGTTGAAGAGCATCTCTTAACTCTGAATACATTGCATCATAATTATTGCTGCCGTAAGAATTCGAATCATAGCCCATACTGTCGATTCTGATAAATGCTGTTGAAGAATCAATCTGACTTACAGACAGGTTGGTTTCAAGCTTTCCATCAAGCACCTTACTTAAGGTATCCTCAAGTCTGTCAGCGTATGTTCCCAGTTTGTCCAAATCAACCTCAGCCACAGCTCCGTCATCGTTTACGAAGCTTACCTTGAGACTGTCCCCGCTCTGTCCTCCGGCAAAAATCACTCTCAGGAAATCCTCGCTCTCCTTAACAGGTATATTGTTATATAAAGGAGCATCAAATGCGGCAATCATATCCTCAACAGGCTGTCCGTTCCATTCAATTATAGTTGTGCCATTTTTAATACCGGCTGCCTCTGCTGCACTTCCGGCTTCTACATTTACTGCCACGATAGTTCCATCTGACTTACGCATTAGAGAAAATCCGTAATCGTATCCGTACAATCTCTCCGTAACAACATCAAATTCTTCTTCAGTAATTTTTGGCATAAAACTAACATGACCGTCCTTGAATTCACTGCAAAAGCTCAGCCATGCAATATACACATCAGCTTTATCATGTCTCTTGGCTGCATCTTTAATCTGAGGAAGATATTTATCATAAAGTGCATCAAAATCGATATCCTTGTGATCTGTAAGTACATAGTGCTCTTCCATAATTTCAATAGCATGCTTAAACTCTGCTACATATTTGGGTTCTCTGTATAAGGGACTATCGTTGTACTCTGCATATTCACCGATCATTGTAACCATAAGCAAAATACTGAGTATCATCCTCAGCACCTTCTTTTCAAAGAAGAATCCCAGAATCAATAAGGCACTTACGATATACGCAGGAATAAATACTTTATCGAAACCGGTCAGTGCGATGAAACACACAGTTGACACCGGTGCTACCAGATATATCATCTTGTATTTACTGCTCGCATACTTGCTCGCAATTATCGCAATTGCAAGGCTAAGGCCTCCAAACAGTATTTCCAAAACCAAATAAAAAATATCTTCAAAAATCATATGTTTATCCTCTATTGTAAATCATCCTTCTTGAAGAAGAAGTAACCGATGAACAATGCCACCAGGCCAATACCCAATGATGATAAAATCACCGCAATGCTCTCACCCATAGCAAATTTGCGTCCATATATATAAATATATTCAACGCCATCACCTAATGTATAGTTAATCCAGCTTACATACTCGCTTAGCTTTCCAAAGGTAGACATTCCGAGAAGATACGAATGATTGCTCAATCCGTCAAGTAATTCAGGCGCGCTGATAAAATATATTGTCGCAAAAATAATTCCAATCCAGAATACTCTGATGAAATATGTAAATGCGATAAAAATCCAGATAAGTCTTATCTCTACAAATAATGACAAGAAAAATCTAAGCATTACCTCTGATACTTCCAGTTCTGTTCCAAATCCGAACAAAAGCACATTTATGGTGCACGGAATCACTATAGTAACTACATATACTGCTAACCCGACTATTGTTGCTATGATACTTTTTGCCGCAAAAATCTCAAGTCGTGTGTAACCGTTCATTATCTCGTAATTGATGGTCTTATCCTTGTAGTCACCACCGGTACATATGATAGCTATTATCACTCCTGCCGCCGCAGAAATACTGAGTGTAAACAAAGAATATCCCGAGCTGCCATATGATGCAAGATACACTCCAAAACTCATCGCGGGATCACCGTTGATTAGAGGGCTGAATACTTCAACCAGCTGAATAAACAATGTAACCAGGACTGTCAGAATCACTATTTTTTTACTCTTTAATAATTGAAACCACTGGGCTTTCATCAAATTTTTCATATGCCCTATCTCCTATTTCAAATCTCTCTTCTTAAAAATCATACATGCGAGCACGACATACACAACACTCACAACAATCGGTACTATTATTGCTCCGATTAGGAAGCTATTGCTTATCGCCATATCATAAACTGTTATTTTTTCACCATTTTCCACAATCTGTCTCATATTGCTGATAAAACTCATATACAAAATGTCCGCCATGGCAACTGAATGATATAGCTTTATATCCATGGTTTCACTCAGTACCAACAGCGGGAGCATTGACGCATTAAGAACACCGTAAGAAATAAATCCTCCTGCTGCAGGATGTCTGACAATCATTGTAATCAGAATGACGAATGCATTGATACGAAATGCAGAAGTTATATTCACAATATACCTGGCTGCCATATCTGCAAATGCAACATTATTGCCCCATCCGTTAACCAATGTCACAACACCGATCGGGAGCGCAGATACTAGGATACATAAGCCTATATCCCACACAAACGCCAATATCACTCTTGCCAAAAAAACATCCATTCGCGAGTGACCGGCCAAAATCTCGTAGTTAATGGTTTTGTCTCCCATATCCTTACCGATAATGCAGGCACCTATCAGACATGACATAACATAAGGGATAAACATCATGACGCTTAAATATGACATTGCATACATTCCGCCATTCAGCTCCTTCAGGCCGTCTACTCCATATTCCAGAATAGGTAACAATGCAATCAAGAGACCTCCGCCTATAGCAATATAAGTAGTGATATCCTTTTTGATTTGATAATTAACTGCTTTTATAATGTTAAACATATTACTCACCTACCATCATTCCAATCACTCTGAAGCATTATTTCCAGCTGTATCTGCTGCATTTTTTCCTGTTTCACTTTTTTCAGCTTCAGCATCATCCATCTCAGACATTGTGATATAGTACTCTTCCAGATTAGCTTCCTGAACTCGGAGCTCGAGAGGAATCACACCGCCCTCATAAAGGCTTTTTGATATCTCACGGATATTATCCAACTGACCAAAGAGCTTAAGGCTTCCATCATCATTAACATCAAACTCAAGGCTCTCAAACTTCTCCTGAAGAACTGCCAGAGCCTTTTCATCGTTATCGGTATGTACAATAAATGATTCTTTACAATTATTCTCAAGCTCCTGTGCTGTGATACTCTGTCTGATAGTTCCTTTATTTATAAAAATGTAATCCGTGCAGAGAAGTGACAACTCAGAAAGAATATGTGAAGAAATAATAATTGTTATATGTTCTTCCTTATTAAGCTTAAGAAGAAGATTTCTTATTTCTACGATTCCCTCGGGATCAAGTCCATTGATAGGCTCGTCCATTACCATAATTTCAGGCTTTGATAAAAGCGAGATGGCTATTCCCAGTCTCTGTTTCATACCAAGTGAGAAATTACCGGCAGCCTTCTTTCCTACATTTTCAAGACCAACAAGCTTCAGTACCTCGTCCACTCTCTCCTTATTGGGTATACCCTTCTGCAGACGCTGCTTCTCTAAGTTCTCGTAAGCGCTCATTCTACTCTTAATATAAGGAGTCTCAATCATAAAGCTCATTCTCTTACGAGATTCTGCCAAACCCTTTTCAGTATTCTTTCCATATATACTTACGCTTCCTTCTGTAGGAATATTTAATCCGCCGAGGATTTTCATAATTGTAGTCTTACCGGCTCCGTTGGGACCGATAAGTCCGCATATCATTCCCTCTTCAATCTTAAAATCCACATTCTTGATGGCAAACTGTTTGCCGTACTGCTTGCCTAAGTTTTTTGTTTCGATTATTACCTTGCCCATATCGGACCTCCTATTTTTGCTTAGTGAACTTTCTTTGATTATTTCTAATCATTTTGTCACATCAGCACTTATATATTTCCTCGATTTTGCATGTGCAATCTCTTTACAATACCTATCCTATAATCAAATTTTAAAGAAATTCTTAAATAATTTAAATTTTGCAAAAAATATTTAATACTGCTTTTCAAAGTCAAAAAAAGCCTACAGACAAACACTTGTCTGCAGGCTCAAAACTCGTATTTTCTTTTTTATATAATATTTGTTCTATTACTATTTGTTCTATTTCTTAAACTCAAGTTCAATAAACAGTTTCCTGTCATCCAGTCTTGCACGAACGCTTCCGCCTTGCTTCTCGGCAAGAACCTTGACTATATACAGGCCAAGACCTGCGCTACCTTCTTTTCTGGCACTGTCAGCTCTGTAGGTTCTGTCAAACAGTCTGTCGATGTCTATGTTGGTTCCATTCAGAACCTCATTGGCAAAATAAATCACTACATTATCATTGCCTTCCGACAAACCGACCTCAAACTCATTTTTACCATACTTAAGAATGTTATTGAGAAGATTTGAAAGCATTCTTAATATAAATGCTTCATCACCCTTAAGCATTACTGTTTTCTCGGGTAAATGAATATCCGGAGTAAGCTCCTTTTCCCTGATAAGTGCTTCATGATCCAAAATGAACTGCATCAGAAGATTGGTCGCATTAACACCCTTAATCGGAATCTCATCTGTATCGCTCTCAAGAACCGATATCTCAAAGAAATCATCTATCATTTGTCTGAGCAAATCCGCCTTGTCAGTACATATTTTAATATATTCCTGCTGGCTCACAGTCAATCCGCTGCTCTGTTCAAGAAGCTGAAGATTACCTTTTATAACAGTAAGCGGTGTACGCAGATCATGCGCAATATCAGAAATCGACTGTCTTAACTGCTTCTCTGTCATCTCATGCTTGAGCTTAAGCGATTTCTGAAAATCAAGATTCTTGTTGAAGGCTGTCGCCAAATCTGTCAAATCCCGATCAATCAATTCTATCTGTATCTGTTTGTTGTAGGAAAAATCCTTTGTGTATTCCAGCTGCTCAATCATGCTTTTGGTCTGTTTTTTCATCATTACCAATCTGATAATAAGAACCAGTATTATCAGCACGGCTGCTGCGAGCGCTGTTAAAAAAATTATTCTTTCCATTACGCCTTTAACCTATATCCCACGTCCAAATCGACAGATTCGGGCGCTTCTGAATTTCTAAGCCTTTAGCCTGTAGCCTATGCCCCATACCGTCTCAACATAATCATTGTCCGTAGCTTTCTTGAGTTTATTTCTCAGATTACTCACATGCACGTTGATGGTATTATCCTCATAAAGATATTCCTCGTTCCATACCGCCTCATACAGATTTGCTTTGGAAAAAGTCTTCTGCGGATGTCTCAAAAGCATCTCCAAAATCTTAACTTCCTTGGAAGTAAGCGATACATTTTCCCCCTTAAAGGTAACTCTCAACTCATCTGTATAGAGACTAAGCTCTCCGTGAGTAAGGACTTCTGCCGGTTTATCCTGCTGAAGATTTCCCCCTTCTATTCTGCGCAATACCGCTTCTATTCTGACCAGGACTTCACCCAGATCAAAGGGCTTAATGATATAATCGTCCGCTCCTACTCTGAGCATCTCGATGCGTGTCTCTATCATTGATTTCGCAGATATAACGATTACAGGCACATTCGAATATCCTCTTAAATCCTTTATCAGCTGCTCACCGCTGATGATTGGAAGCATCAGATCCATCAGCACCAGATCATACTCCTGCTTTTTTAAAACCGTCTGCGCTACATTGCCATCATATGCATTCAACACTTCATATCCGTTATCTTTAAGATATGAAGAAAGCATTTTATTAATCTCACGATTGTCTTCAACAATCAAAATTCTTTTTCCCATATCATCTCCATCTGTATTTAATATGATATGTACATATTATCACATATATACTCATCGTATACATCCCTTGAAAAACTTGTATTTTTTCGTTATTCTTATATTTGTTTTTTATTTAAGTATATTCTAGACATATTTCATATTACATTTTTCAGAATCGGATGAGGAGAGGGATTATGAAAAAAATATTAACCATATTTATCGTTACTGCTATGCTTTTGTCACTGACAGCATGTACAACAAGTAGTGCTTCTGATCCGACCAAAGATAATTCAACCGAAGAAACTTCCGGTGAGAATACCGGCAGTGATGTTGATAACAATTCTGAAGATGATAATACATCTAAAGATAACGATTCTGAGGATAATACCTCTGAAGATGACCCTCTTGATACTTCTGAAGATGATGCTTATGTACGTCCGGTATTCGATAGTCCGGTTGCCCAACGACTTGAACAGGTATTTGAAAATCACGGATTTATTTTTATATCCATCGAAGAAATGTTTTACGAAAGTGATGAGGAACTATATACGAATAGAATTCTTAACGGTGTTTGTGCATCAGCTGAAAACTATAAGGATGATCTCTCTCAATACACCGGTACAATCATGAATGCATATAAAGCCAATCTTGAAGATGTAAGCCAGCTTAAAGTATCAGTCTGGACTTGTAATACAGAAGAAGAAGCCCGCAATTATTATAAGATGAGATTAAACGGTTTCTTATCTGAGATAACCACTATGGATGCTGTAGAAGATATCATGGGTGAAGCAGAAAGTGAATATTACCATATGTGGACTTCAATCTGGTATGATACTTATGAGCGTAACTATGTAACGTGCTACAGTGGATACGGAACCTACATTGAGGATACTACAGTCGTAACATATTTATATTACGCTGCCAGCGCTGACAACCCAGCCGAGTCAATATTTTACGATGTGACAGATGCCTTGGGATGTGGCAATCCAATGGACCTTGCAGAACAGGATTATTCATTAATTACTATTCCTGGTACTCTGTATTAATTATTTAGTGCGTTTTTGTTGACAACACTCTCTTTCGGGAGTATCGTTTGAAACAATTGAAACGATATATATTATATTATAGAAAGGATACATTAAAATGGAGAAAGTTGTATTGGCTTATTCCGGTGGACTTGATACCACAGCTATCATTCCCTGGCTTAAGGAAACCTATGGTTATGAAGTAGTATGCTGCTGCATCGACTGCGGACAGGGTGAGGAGCTCGACGGACTTGAGGAGCGTGCTAAGCTCTCAGGCGCATCTAAGCTCTACATCGAAGATATCGTAGATGATTTTGCAGAAAATTATATTATGCCTTGCGTACAGGCAGGCGCTGTATACGAGCACAAGTACCTTATGGGTACCGCAATGGCTCGTCCCGGCATCGCTGCTAAGCTTGTTGAGATCGCTCGCAAGGAGAACGCTGTAGCTATTTGCCACGGTGCTACCGGTAAGGGTAACGACCAGATTCGTTTCGAGCTTGGCATCAAGGCTCTTGCTCCCGATATCAAGGTTATCGCTCCTTGGCGTGATGACAGATGGCAGATGGATTCTCGTCAGGCAGAGATCGACTACTGCAAGGCTCATGGCATCGATCTTCCTTTCGGAACTGACCAGTCTTACAGCCGTGACAGAAACCTTTGGCACATCAGCCACGAGGGACTCGAGCTCGAGGATCCCGCTAAGGCTCCCAACTATGATCACATGCTCGTTCTCGGCGTAACTCCCGAGAAGGCTCCTGAAGAGGGCGAAGAGCTTACACTTACCTTCGAAAAGGGTGTTCCCGTTTCACTTAACGGTGAAAAGATGAAGGTTGCAGACATCATCCGTAAGCTCAATGCTATCGGTGGTAAGCACGGTGTTGGTATCGTTGATATCGTTGAGAACCGTGTTGTAGGTATGAAGAGCCGTGGCGTATACGAGACTCCTGGCGGAACCATTCTTATGGAGGCTCATCAGCAGCTTGAAGAGCTCGTTCTTGACCGCGACACCATCGCTCTTAAGAAGGATCTCGGTAACAAGATGGCCGGTATCGTATACGAAGGAAAGTGGTTTACTCCTATCCGCGAAGCTATCTCAGCTTTCACTGCTACCACTCAGCAGTATGTTACCGGTGAAGTAAAGCTTCGTCTCTACAAGGGTAACATCATTAAGAACGGTACCACTTCTCCTTACTCACTCTACAGTGAGTCACTTGCATCATTCACTACCGGTGATATGTATGATCACCATGATGCAGAAGGCTTCATCACTCTCTGGGGACTTCCTCTCAAGGTTCGTGCTATGAGAATGAATGAGCTCAAGAACGAGAACAAGAAGTAATTGATAATTAACCAATAATTAACAGGGTGAGCGATGACAAATCGCTTGCCCTGTTTTGTTTTCTGCGAATTTTAAGCAACAAATAACCAATTTCGGCAAAACTGCGACATATATAGTTATTTTTTATAAAAAAAATCTGCTATCCTATTACCATCAACAAATCGTATCGCATGGTTTTGCATAATTTTATATATGCCCATGCAGTAAGGAGACAGAATGATTAAAGAGAAAACACCTCTCGTATCACACATTTTCACAGCAGATCCTTCTGCACATGTATTCAATGACAGAATCTATATCTATCCTTCACATGATATCGCTCATAACGGCGAAGATAATGATGACGGAGATGAGTATCAGATGGAGGACTATCACATCCTCTCTATGACTCCCGAAGGAGATGAAGTAATTGATCACGGTGAGGCTCTTCACATGAAGGACGTTCCGTGGGTATCTAAGCAGATGTGGGCACCCGATGCTGCATATGTTGACGGTAAGTATTATCTCTTCTTCCCTGCAAGAGATAAGGATGGTATCTTCCATATCGGTGTTGCTGTAAGCGACAAGCCTGAAGGACCTTTCACTCCCGATGAGAATTACATTCCCGGAAGCTTCTCTATCGATCCTTGCTCTTTCAAGGATGATGACGATCAGGTATATGTATACTTTGGTGGTCTTTGGGGCGGACAGCTTGAGAAGTACCGCACCGGCAGCTTCGATCCCAACGGCACTGAGCCTGCTAAGGACGAGCATGCAGTATGGCCTAAAGTAGCTCTTATGAGCAAGGATATGCACACCTTCGCTGAGACTCCCAGAGACGTTGTTATTCTCGATGAAAATGGCAACGAGCTTCTCGCTGGTGACGAAGACAGACGTTACTTCGAAGGACCTTGGACCTTCAAGCGTGGTGACAAGTATTACTTCACCTACTCTACCGGAACCACTCACTATGCAGTATACGCAGTTGGTGACAATCCTTACGGACCTTTCACCTACAAGGGACGTATCCTTGAGCCCGTTCTTGGTTGGACTACTCACCACTCAGTAGTAGAGTACAAGGGAAAGTGGTATCTCTTCTATCATGATTGCGAGCTTTCAAATGGTATCAACCATCGTCGTAATGTTAAGTACGTTGAGCTCAAGTTCAATGAGGATGGCACTATCCAGACCATCAATCCTTAATCATACCGATTAACGGAAACAAAATTGTAATTAGAAAACAGCCGCTTCGCACATCGCGAAACGGCTGCTTTTTTACATTCTCTCAGATACATAAATCTGAATTCTGCTCTGAATCAGACCAATAACTTCATCAAGAGACTTCTGACCCGAGAAATAACCTCCGGCCTCTTCATTTATAATATCCATTACTCCGTTGTCTACATTAATAGCTACCGAATTATCGATAAGCTCGATAACCTTATCAATCTCTTCCTGAGTACTGTAATGGAATTCATATTCCCAACCGGTATCATCCATCATTACTGAACCGTTAGGTTCTCCGCCATGCTCAAGCTCCTTATCGAACATAGCCTGAAGTTCATTCTTATTGCTGGGGAAACTGTAATCCCACTCAGATCTTTCCTGCGTGATATAGAACTCGAGGAACTCCCAAGCTCCTTCCTTATTTGCAGAACCGGCGAGAATAGCATAGCTGGTATCTGTAGTAATTATCTGTCTGTTCTTACCTTCCGGATTAGGGAATCCAATATATGTTGCTCCCTCTTTGAAGTAAGCATCAATCATCTGAATATCAGAGGTTTCACTAAGATACATTCTCTGGCTTAATACCTTACCCTGTGAAAGAGCCTCCGAGAAATTAAAGTTAGGATCCACATTTGCCCAATCAAAATCTTCAGGTAATGTTGCCGCATACTCCATAGCTCTTCTGAAGCTGGGAACATCAAAATTAACTGTGCCGTTATCCCAGTTAATATATTCATCCAGACTATTTCCCACATATGATTCAATGAAATCACTTCTAAGCATATATGCTTCAAGCTCAGATCCCGGGTTGGCAGCTATATAATCAAGCATCTCCTCCATGGTCCATCCATTCTTACCATCTGAAAATGCGCTTGAATTAACAACTATCGTCATAAGATTAAATGACTTAGGCAATGAAACAAGCTTTCCGTCATATGTAAATGCATTAATTACTCTCTCATCATAATCGTTGAGGTTGATAACACTGCTATTTGAAATACTTCCCTTAAGGTCCTCGAGCATATTCTTTTTAACAAGATTTCTTACATCCAGTCCCTCGAGACAAACAATATCAGGAGCAGATGAACCCATAATTGCATTATTGAGATTAGCAATCGCATCATCTACAGTATCACCATCTTTTTCCCAGTCATAGTAACACTCCAGGCTTACATGATACTTATCCTGACTCTTATTAAAAGCAACTATTGCAGTATCAAGTGCTGAATCATAATCATATAACGAAGCAATCTTGATTTCGGTTTTAACTGTAATCTCTGAGTTACTTACCTGATAAATCTTAGCAATCTGTGAAGTGTTAGTGTTCCAATCATGACAGCATACAAAAAATGATCCATCTTCACATGAAATAATATCAGTGGTACTTTCACCATTAATATCTACATCCAGCCATTTGAAAAGCGGTGTTGTTTCTTTTTTTGAAATATCATAGCTGTTCAGGGTCTCATAGCCCGAATAATAAAGAATGTTCTCATCTGTAGCCGAAGCGCAGTATCCCCTCATTGCATTTTCAAGCTCCAGCTTATCACCCACAGTATTACTAGCGGCACTGACCTTAGCAATCTCACTCATCCAATCATCATTATAGTAGAC
Organism: Lachnospiraceae bacterium UBA1721; assembly: GCA_002317155.1. GTDB lineage: Bacteria > Bacillota > Clostridia > Lachnospirales > Lachnospiraceae > AC2028. The sequence continues at coordinate 17,672 of DCIR01000088.1, read as the reverse complement.
TACGTAGATATCTCCGTTACCAGTGCAAAACATATTTTCACACCAGTTGTTGGTGACCTTTACAGTCTGAATAGGATTAAAGCTACTGTCAGTAACATAAACATCGTGATTACCCTGGAAGTAATAGTTACCATCTTTACCGGTCATTATTCTGGAAAAATACATTCCCTCATCATCGGCAAAATCAGTTTTTACCTCCTGCATACTAATAAATTCATAATTGAGACTATAATCTATTGCAAACAACTTAGAATAAGACTCAATCTCATCGATATCTATCTCATCGATATCTACTTCGTCCGGATCATCGGGGAGATTTTCATATGCACTCTCATCATACGCATACCAGTTAGCAAATAGTCTGATTTTATCATCTTGAAATTCGATATTAACAAGACTCAAGCTGGTATTGAGCTTGGAAATGTCTCCATCGATAATACCGTTTACATCAACGTTTGCCTCAAAATCTTTGACATAATCTACAGTAACGTCCTTTGACATGTCAGATTTATTATAGCCTACTAATATACCGCTACCTTCTTCATCTTCTAACTCATAGCACTCACCAAAAATCTTATCCTCATGGTCAACCATAAAGGTGAGGTATCCATTTTTACCACTCAATCCCTTCACATCATAAAAATCCGCTACATAAGACTTTCCGTCAGGGTCAAGCTGTGTCTGGTTCTGTGTATCCTGTTTTCCGCAACCTCCTAAAACCATTGAAGCCGTAATACCAAATACAGCTCCCGCAGCAGCTAACTTTTTGAACATTTTATTCATTCTTCCCATTCTCCTCATAAATGATTTCCCCCGAGAACTTCCGCCCTCTGAGGATTTCCTTAGCTGAAATCATTTCTTTTGCTTGTGATATATGAAATTTACCATAGCAAGAGTTACAACTAAGTTACCAGTCAAAAATTTTTCAAATGTTCGTTTTGACTTTCAACACCGAAAGTTATACTACTATGATTTTACGTATTCAATATTTCTTAACAAAACTTAACCATTCTTAATGTACTACTTAAAATATATTCCTCCCGTATACATAATTCGTTATTATTTTACAAAAAGACCACTTACCTAAAAAGATAAGTGGTCTTGGTCTCTTTATCTACTACTGTCTTGTTGCCTTAAGTCGTACTTTTTCCTGATACATCGCCTCATCAGCCTTAGACAGGAATGAATCTATATCTTCAACAGAATCTGCTTTTCCGATGTAACAGCCCAGACTCAGCTGGGTAATATATGGCTTGCCGGAATTCTTAGTATAAATATCCGCCGCCTCGTACAGCCTGTCTTTGAACTGTTTTATACTCTCCTCTGTAAAATCACCTACAGCGATCTTAACGAATTCATCACCGCCTATACGGAAATTCTTTTCCTCAAGCGCATCAGAGAAAACAGTATCCTTTATAATCGATGCTGCAGCCTTGATAGCCACATCACCTTCTTCATGTCCGTATGTATCATTGATCTTCTTGAGGAAATTCATATCCGCAAGAGCATATAATATCGACTTACCTTTTTTCTTGGCTTCTGCGACAACATCAAACAGCAATGTATTATAACCGTTTCGATTATATAAACCGGTCATAATATCGGTATAGTACATATAGTTGACACTCTTAAGTCTGCACAATGATTCAATACCGTCTGCCACATCGTGAAGCCAGAAATTAAACAAATAATCATACACGTGTGTCGACTGACCATTGTTGAGTACCACATATCCATAATTACGATCCAAATAATGGAGCGAATGGAATACGTATATAGTAGGTTCTCCCGTGTCCTCGAACAAACCGGGGAACATATCTACTTTTTCAAACGACTCTTTGCCTTCTACAGTAACCTTAGTTCCACTTTCAGTCTCTATTCTGCTATAGAAAATCTGCATCCTGTCAGAATATGGATTCTTCTTAATATCCATAATAATTCTGTTAGGATCGTCCCATCCTTCGCACATACACAGGTGCATTTCCTTGTATCCGCGTACATGCTCAATATTACGTTCAAGAGCCTCCGCAAAAGAAGCGTAGTCTCTTACAAAAATCATATTCTCACGAGCAAAGTTCAATTCGCCGAAATATCCTGCATCTGTATCCAGCAGAATACCTCTCTCCTTGGAATAATCATAAGCCGAAGCCTTCTGACATCCGCAACCTACGCTAGTAATAAGGTTATTTTTACATTCGAAGAATTTCTCTTCATCTCCCAGCTCTTCACCATCGATAACTCGGAGAATCTTTTCACAGGCCTCGCGACCTACATTTTCAAGACTGTTCTCACCTACGAGGAAATATGGAGCCGTAGATGAATCATTCGTTGTGCAGGCCAGCTTGATATACTTGGGCATATATACCCCTCTTGCATACAGAGCTTTGTAAACACTGATTGCCATAAACTCATTAGCACAAATAATAGCCTGAGGCAAACCCAAAGAGCTCTCTTCAAGCTGCTTAACGAAATTCTCTCCTTCATTGTACCAATAGTCTCCGTAATAAATTCTCTCCTCGAAGACCTTGATACCATTTTTAGTCATACAATTGCGGAAACTCTGGAGCGCGTTCTCCGCATGAGGATGACCTTTTCTTCCTGTCATAAAAGCAATATCTCTGTTAGCATGCTCTTTGACAAGGTGATCTATAAGATCGGCAACCGCATTAGAATCGTCATTAAAATAGCTCGGAAGACCTTCTACTCTTCCATCAACCACTACAACAGGAATTCCACTCGCAGCTACCTCCTGCATTTTTTTGCTTATTTTATCTGTAATCTCTCCACCATAAAAAGAACCGATTGCGCACACAACACCAGCGAACTTATCATACTGAATAAGCTCGTAGATCTCTTCTTCACCCCACAGATATTCTTCCATACCTTCCAGCAATGATGTAGCAAATACTGCAACATTCATTCCCTTGGCAAAGGCCGTATTGCAAATACCTCTGAGAAGACCTTCCTGATATTTTCTTTCCGGTTTTGAAATGACAACCGCAATACATTTACGTTCTTTTTTGTCCATTAATTACATCTCCGAAAGACAGAAAAACAAACTACGTTAGAAAATAAGCATCCACAATATATTTTATCACAGCGTGATACATTTTAATAATAGGTAACAGCAAAATTTTCTAATATCTCTAACATAAAAATAGCACAACGTAAATTGTGCTATTTGACAAAAAAACATTATTTTGATTCGATAATAAATCCGGGTGCATAATATTTAACATCAGGATTTGAAATCATATATATCTCCAGCTTTTCCTTCTCTGCTGCATTTTTCAGGATACCATACGAATTGCATGATCCTACTTCCGAAAAATCCAATGAAAAAGTCTTCTTATCATTAGAAAGCTGATTAATCTCTACTTTATTATAATTATTAATAAACTCAAAGCCCTCCGGAACATCATATAACTGCTTGTCCCATCTATAAGTCGCAGCAACATATCCACGCTCATGGTTAGGAGCCTCTGTTAATTCCGGTATACTCCAATTTCTACCGTTTTTTACTGCTGCACGGATTTTGCCACGTCTAATCCATTTTCTGATCGTGTCAAACTTCACACCATACTTATTGGCGTATTCTTCAGGTGACAACAATCTCGCAGGTACTGTGAACAACTTATACTGATCTACCAATTCAGTATTATAGGTTATATTATGAAAAATATCGTAATTATTCTCAAAATCATCTTCATAAACATAATCCTCTATAAGACTCTGTTTATTAAGAAAAACATATACTCCGTAATAGTCATATGAAATAACATAATGCCACCATCCATCAGGAGCATCAAACAACTCACTGTTCTCTACCTGATTTGATAATGTCTCTAACAAATGATCCAGAGTCTCATAATACTCGCGTCTATCAGGTTCGCTCTCAATTTTATCCTTAATACGCTCACGTTCCTTGTCTATACGATTCACGATATCATCAGCACTACGTAATGCATATTCTTGAAATCTTTCAAGTAAATAATCTTCAAATGACATCTTTGATTTTTCCATTGGTATTACCTCTCACAATGACTACATAATCAATAACTAAATAATAGCATAAAAATTATACTGCTATAGCTTCGATTTCATTAGTCGCTTTAATTTCATTGGCAGAAGGCTCGCAGTCTTCTGCCAAATCATCAAGAATGCCCCACAAAACTCTGGCTTCTACTACACGCAGACCCATGAGAGTTGCACAGTGCATCTCTGTGAGTATTTCCACAGGGAATGAAAGAGTATCTGATACCTTACCGGTTCTAAGGTTCTTAACATACCATCTTCCCTCTACACACTCAGGGCGATAAATAGTTGCGGTTGAATCGATTACTGAATTTCTCATAGTTTTTTCTCCTTTGAATATGGTTGATTATTCTCAATTTTTGTCCCGTTGCGGGTCGTTTGAGTTTTGATGGTGTAACTATATCACAATGGGTTTCTGTTTGTAAACAGTTTTGCTATGAGGAATTCAAAAATTTTTTATTACCTATAAATCTTACTTTTTAAGTACTCTATCTACGATTCCGTACTCTATCGCAGCATCTGCTCTGAGCCAGCAATCTCTGTCTGTATCCTTCTCAATCTGCTCGATTGACTGGTTACAATTTTCAGCAAGTATCTCATTAAGAAGCTTTTTAGTTTCCTTGATATGATCGGCCACAATCAATACATCTGATGCCTGACCTTCCATACCACCTGAAGGCTGATGGATCATAACCTCGCTTCTGGGTAAAATGCTTCTCTTACCTTTTGCTCCTCCGGATAAAATAACTGCGCCCATGCTTGCTGCGCAACCGACACATACAGTAGCAACATCCGACTTTACATAATCCATAGTGTCCAGGATAGCCAGCCCGGCGCTGACTGATCCTCCCGGGCTGTTGATATAAAGATAGATGTCATCGTGACTCTCCGAATCAAGCTGCAAAATCTGTGCAATAACTGATGCAGCCATTTCATCGTTAATGGCTCCTACCATATGAATGATTCTATTCTGAAGATTCTTAGAAAAAATGTCCTTGCTACAACCGTTATCATAAATAATAGGATTAATAATCATATGCATTCTCCTCCTTAAACAAAACCTATAGCGCTGCGTTCTTTCTTTAAATTAACAGCTTCAAAGTCTTCTGCTTTCAGTGTAATAGCTTCTTCCTTATTAATAACTGCATCCTTATGCTCGGCAAGAAGTCGGTTAGCCTGACGCATTACTGCATGATCGATAAGATTTCTAACGAATCTTCCGTTACCAAAATCCTTCTCACCGCAGGCATCCTCACAAAGAGCATTAAACTTCTTCAAGGTCTCTTCGCTATCATATTTATATCCTCTCTTATCAAGCATCAGCTTCATAATGTCTGTAAGCTCATCTGCATCATAATCAGGGAAATCAAGATGGAAAGCAATTCTACTTCTTAAGCCTTCATTCTTATCAAGGAACTCCTGCATCTTCTTCGGATATCCGGCAAAGATAACAATTACCTCTTCTCTGAAATTTTCCATCATCTGAACAATAGTATTGATAGCTTCTGTGCCAAAGGAATTGTGATCCTCTACGAGTGAATAAGCCTCGTCAATAAACAGGATTCCTCCGCGCGCAGCTCTGAATTTACTCTCTACAGCCTTAGCGGTCCAGCCAACATACTTGCCAACCAAATCCTGTCTGCCACACTCTACAATATGACCATTCCTAAGAACCTCTTCGTCCTTAAGAATCTGAGCAATAAGTCTTGCGACAGTGGTCTTAGCCGATCCGGGATTACCGGAGAAAAGCATATGCATAGAATTATTAGTATTCTCCAGGCCCATTGACTTACGAACCTTACGCATACGGGCAGCTGCAATGATTTCATCAGTAACACGCTTAACATCCTTTAATCCGATCATCTTAGAGAGCTCGTCATAAGGCTTGCAATCATGCTTCTTGACTTCAATCTTTACAATATCCTTTTCCTTATACGCCTTATAAACATGGCTCTTCAATCCGTTTCCGTACCACTTGTTATACGCATTGTAAATATCTGATACTGTATACTCAGCTTTATCGTCAGGAAGGTAATTGATAAGCTCCTGCTCGTCATAATCATCATAATCGGTCTTGCGAGCCAGACGCTTTAAGTATTCACTTGCTCTCTTCTTATCACCATAGCCTTCATCGATTCTAACCATATCAGCATTAGCCAAAATAGCGGCCATTGCATCATCAGTCATATTTCGCTTGCCGGAGATATCTACAAATATGAATAAAGTGTCGTTGCCATACTCACCGATTTTCTTACCGATCTTTTCAATCAGCTCGTGATATGAAGTTGCGCGATCACCATAATCACTGTCTATAGCAAGGTTGATAATTACAGTACTTCCCTGAGCTGAACTGAAGATATTGAAAAAATTCTCATCCCTGTAAGCTCTGTCAGATAACTTCTGCACATCACATACTCTGCCTCCAAGCAGACGCTTATTCTTAAGCAGTGCAGGGATCAAAATCGCTATCATATCATCAGCTGCAGCTTTATCACCTGCATTGATAAGATAATGAACCGGGTGACCGACAAACTTCTTGGCATTTTCATTAGAATATATTCTGTCAATTTCCTCGTAAAAGCTCTTGGAAGCCAATATATCATCAAGCTGTGTTTTTACCTGCTTCTTGCTAAGCCCCTCGTCTGCGTATACACTCTCTACAATCTTGTAAGGAGGTCCCTCGAAGAATCCCATGCTTTCAGGATAAATCTTCAAACCAAGCATTTTCATAATGGATTCCTCTGATCTTGATATCCAATCATTGTGGTATGCCCTTGCAAGCTCGCGCTTCAATTCTTCAAGCACGATTTCCTCCTGATAAGTAATTTCTATATCTGAAGTAACATTTCCAATCAGACTCTCGACTGCGTCAAGATCAACCTGCTTCGCATCATATGCAGCTACAAAAGTAACCACTCCATCATTAATATCTGTAATGGCAACCAAGCTGTTATTATTTACTTTGTAGTTTGTATAGAACTTGTCATTGAATGCCTTGATCTTGTTCTCTGAATCATACATTCTTGATCGCTTCTCGTACTGTCTGATTTCCTTAATTAAATCTGCAGAACATTTACCTAATAACTTAAAAAGTATCATAAGCTTTTCCTCTCTTTGTGCCGCTTGGGCAACCTTTCAAAATCTGTTAACTGTTTCTCGGGATTTGATAAATTCAAATCCCATAATAAATAGGAACTGTGTAATTCATTGGATTCGCATCCTATAATGTTTCGCAATACTGATTAAGTATCCAATAATAAGCGAATGCCTTAATCTCATTCGAAACAATAATCTGTGGAGCCTTAAGTTCTCTGAGCTTTACAATGCGATGAGCTCTCGCTGTAACGAATGGCTTGAAAACATTCTGTACAATGCCACCCAAGTACTTTGTGAGTCTCTCATCATTCGCAACGCAATTGGATGTAAGATTATCTGTCATATTCTGAATATATTCAGCAAGATCCTCATAATCTTCATCCCAGGCCTCAATGTCCATATTGCAATCAAAGTATCCTTTCAGTACTACTGTGCCTGCATCCTGGAACACTGTGACCTTAAGATTGCCTTGCGTAGAGGTTGCTTCGCGCATTCCCTGCACAACCTCCTCAACAGACTTTACGGTCTCATCATTAATATCAAAAACCATAAACATACACCTCCCAATCATTTTTTCACTAACTCCCCTCAAAGGGTGAAATGTAATAAAGCACTAATCTCCTACACCCGCAACAATAAATTTGAAAAAATTTAAAATAAAAAAGAAGTGGACCGAAATCCACCTCTTTATAATTCACTATATTCACATTACAGCCTTAATCATCAACATTGCAGCCTGATCATCAAATATGATAATCATTAGTCCTCCAATGCTTCCCTCTCGCATTTGTAATGAGCCTGCTCAAGTTCATCATTCATCGCGGTTCTGCGGATAATCTTTTTCAACAGATTCTCTATCTCTGATCCTTCTGAATAATCTGCCGCAGCGTAATATCTTACACGCTCTTCCTTAATCATATTGAACACCCTGGATTTATCCTTAGTCTCAGGATTGTATACACCTATCGAATGTCCTCCAAGAGTATTTACCAGCTTCATGCACGGAACATCTGTAGCGCTGTCACCGATGTACACCATATTTCTAAAAGGAACTCGAAGCTCATCGGGACGGAAGTAATCATTTACGCCGGGATCATTAACATCCAGCACGCCCTTTTCTATTCTGAATAAGAACTGAGTTTTATTAGTGTAGTTAACTACCTGAGCCGGCCAGATTGCTACACCCTTCTCATCAAAATAAAATGAGCTGGCATAGACTCTCTTAAATGCACCTGACTTAGCCGGCGCTGTGGCCTCAATCATTTCCTTCAATCCGGAAGATAAAATATAATGCTCTACAATTACACCGTTCTCTTCACCGAATTTTCTTATTCTTTCAAACCAGGTCTCCACACCGGGGAAAAGCTTTACTTTAGCTCCATATTCCTGAAGTGTTGCCTTGTTGAACACCATCTTTCCATATGCGTTTTCTTTCATCTTAAACATATAGGCAAGATTCTGATCCATATCATTTCCGGATGCAAGAATATCTGTTTCTTTCCAAAACTCACCCACATTATCTCCGTAGGCGTCCTGTATAAATCCCTGTGCCTGCATATCATCGGGTGATAAAGTCTTATCAAAATCGTAACATATTGCAAGTACCGGTTTGTCCTCTTTAGATTCTCTTATATATTTTCTGCTTTCCATTATTAGGAAATACCTCCACATTTGATATTCCGATATCAGATTATTATGATGCTTTCATCAGATTATTATGAGTCTTCTATCAGCTCATTTCGAAACTTTAATCAGCTCTTCCCATACTCTAACCATTGCAAATGTATCCAGCTCACAGTATTTGAGAAGATTCGCCCTGTATCTCTCCCTGTCTTCAGGTGTCATGTCCTTCAGCATAGGGAAAATATTCATAGCCTCCCCACCGTTATGAATATCCTTAAGATTATGATAATCCAGACTGGGATCATTAGGATAAATAGCCGGGAGTACACTCTTAATAGAGAATGAACCACCTATTTCCTTGTTGTAATATAATCCCTTCTGGAATGGAGTCAGCAAGTCTTTTATATTCTTCATTATATTGAGCAAATGCTCGGACAAATCAGGGAACAACCTAGCTAATTCTTCCAGTCTCGTACACTCGAATGTTTTATTATATGCGGTTACACTCACATTCATAGGGATGTCCCTTACCAGGCTCTCCGCAATAGCACGTCTGGGATCTTCGCCGGATACTCCTAGAAATTCTTTATGCTTGAGCTCCCCTCCTTCCTCTTCTATATAATGAAGAGAATACTGGAATGGTATCTGCGCATAAGGCTTACTGTTTGCATATTTCGGAATAGCAGGCTGCTCAGTCTCGAAATCAAGGAAATAAATCGGATAAGAAAGTTCATTCAAAAATGACCTGATACCTTCTTTATTAATATATGTTCCTTTATCCTCAAAATAATATTCCAGCTGCCTCTTTGCATTTTCATTTGTCAATTTATCCAAACAATTTTTGAAATCATCAAAGCACACCAGTCCTTCATGATATTTCTTCATACCTCTGGATTTACTGTGATCATATAATTCAAAAACCATCGGTTTGGGTAACTTTTCCGTACAGTAATTCCAATAACCACATTCATATGGATCTTTGCATCTGATATCTAAATCAATATCCGGCTCTGTATCCTTGCTAAGTACTTCATCTGCGACTTCCAAATAATGCTTAACACATGCAGATTCCTCCAAGATCAAGTCATCCACATTTGTAATATGGAATAACTTATCAATCTCAAGCTCTGTTCCACGGACATAGTCTCCGTTAAGCAGGACAAGATTCGCGCTTGTAACATTCACACCGCACAAGGTAAGCACATGCTTCTGATAAGCGATATCTGCAAGGTAAACCTGTTTTATTTTCTTATCTTCATGCCATGATGAACTTTTTACCTCATAGATTTCCCATCCATCATCACTTCTCTTCAGAATATCTATTGCACAATAAAGACCTTCATGACTAAATGAAGCCTCGCAGATTACCCCTGTACCCTTCTTCATCTCTTCAGAAGTATTGGTAATCATTTTAGCAAGATCAAGCTGTTCATCTGCATATGCTGTAACGTCAACGTATTCTCCGAATATACCTCTGGCAAGTCTACCTATCTCTGTACCTGCTTTTGCTCTTGCTTCAAGGCCTGCGTTCTTTTCCTTAACCTCAGGCTTATATTTATTCAGCCATGCCATCTTAGGACATGTCCAAACACTACAGTATTTTGATTTAGATAGACTTACCATCTTGACCTCCTAATGTAACTATATTATGCGACATAATCTTCAAGAAGATTTCTCATACTTGGAGTGCGCTTGATTCTGTTGATTGCTTTTTGCTCAATCTGTCTGATGCGTTCACGCGACACCTTGAACTCATCAAGCTTGGCAATCTGTTCCAATGACATCGGCTCTTCGCATCCGATTCCATTTCTGAGGCTAAGGACACGCGCCTCCTTGGGATCCAGCATGCTCAGTACCTTTTTGATTCCTTCACTGAGATCATCAATTATCACACTTTCACAAGGGTTGATTGCTTTCTCATCCCTGATGAACTCACCGATGGTAGCCTCACTGTCATCAGCCACAGAAGCATCCAGCGAACACATGGTATACATCGCCTTCAACGCTCTCTCAACCTTGATCTGACTCAGCTCAGTCATCTCACATAACTCTTCAACAGAAGGCTCGCATCCATTGATAATAGAATACTCCTTCTTAGCCTTCAGAATCTTGCCGAGACACTCCCATGTGTGAACAGGGATACGCACAGTCTGACTCTCTTCAGCGATGCCTCTATTCATTGACTGGATAATCCACCAGCTGGCATAGGTACTAAACTTGTAGCCCAATGAATAATCATATTTTTCAGCAGCTCTGATAAGTCCCTCAATACCCATAGTATTAAGGTCCTCAAGCTCTACTCCTCTGCCAACGAATCTCTTGGCATAAAACATAACCAAGCGTAGGTTAGCCAATACCAAAGCATTTCTGGCCTCGTCAGCATCACTTCCGCCCTCACGGATTACTCTGGCGAGCTCCTGCTCTTCTTCTAATGAAAGAAGATCATACGCTCCGATACTGTTCAGATACATAGTGAGTCCATCTGATACACAATCATCACCAGACTCAATCATGCATTCCTTCTCGCCGCAAAGCTCGTTCTCAACCTTTGCGAGTTCATCAACAGTAGGCTCATTGTTAAAAAGTACATTGTTCATTTTCTTCATAAAGGTCTCCTCCATATATAATCCAATTTTTAGCGTCGTAATTGTATTATTGGAGACTGATGAACAATTTCCTTTTTTATTTTTAAAATTTTTGAAAAAATTTTTTCAAACTAGCAACCGTCCATTTCTTCCTAACGGACAATAGGCTAATAGCGTTCTATTTAATTATACAAAAATAGCGGAGGATTTTCCACAAAATCGCTCCGCTGCTGCCAAATACATATGTTATTATCAGGTATTGTTTTTGATTCGTCCTAGGTTAAAACAGGTATTCCATCTACAAATTCTGCATCAAGTAACTCCTGCTCGGTAGGTACCCGTAAATCGTAATTATCTAACAATTCAACGATTGATTTATAGTCAAATCTATTAAACCTATTAAACCTATCAATCTTAATGTGTTCACTTACATCGCAGATTTCACCATTTAGGGTATATTGCAGCTTAAGTATTAGCTCATCTATGCAGCTGTCCGGTAATTCCCAACCGCTAGAATCATAGGCATACATGACCTTACCTTCATGTATCTCAATATCATCTATATAATAGAGCACATCCTTATATGTTCGTGAGCCACGCCATTTGTAATCATACTGCCTTACCCAAATGTATGGAGTATCCAACTTACACAATTCCTGATACAAATTCACAAAAGGCTTGTATTTAATAGTACAATCATTTACACGGGCTGCAAGTTTATTCTCTCTAAGCATAATCAACACCTCCTTGATCACTTCAATCACATTGTTCGTAGAAATTAACTTGCAGTCAATAAAGCACCTTTAGGTGCGTGTCGCAACTATAAATTTGATAAAAATTAAGGCTCCTACATAAAGTAGAAGCCTGATAATTATTTAAGCTTATTCTGTTTTGCCGCTGCCACATTTACAACAATAGCAGCACTTGCGATTACCAAACTAAAAAGTAAGGCAATCGGAATCTTTATCGATACAAATATCGATATGATAAATATAATTTCGAGTATTCCGTTTATAAATGAATTCTTATTCATATCTTATACCCCACTATCAATTGATGCACACATTTCCTTTTGCCACTCATAAAATGATATATCCTCATTACAACTAGGTATCACAATTGGTTCAGGTGCATCCACATTAATCGTGTCAAAACGAGAAAAAATTACTAATTCTATTTAGTAAACTCATTTTATTATATATATCAACTGCTATTAATCTTCCCTCAATAATCATAAATAACACTCAAAATCGCCCAGTGGCAAATCTTTTTCAGGTATTCCATATGGAGAAATGCGATCGATTTCTCTCAAAACTTTTTGCCTTAATTCTCCAATCGTCTGACTCTCTGCCACAGAGACAGATCCTTCCTTTGATCCATATATTCGACCGATTCTATTTCCGGTTCCGTAATCCATAAAATCATACGATGACTTAACATAAATGCAATCATCTTTAAAAATAATAGTAACTTTGATTTCGTCATTACCATAACTTAGATTCTTTACTCTCTTCATAAAAGTCCCCCAAAGATTCTTATTTGACAGCTAGTGGCTTAAATAATATGTCAGAGCACTTCTGACATATTTTATACGTATCATCACACTTAAATAGTGTTACAATTTCGAAAAAGGACGTACCTTTTATTAAATAATGATATTACTCTCGAATCAAATTGTCGACATGTTTCCTTACCCCCAAGTACCACAGCCACGTCATTCCGAATATGTTTTTATAAAATTGTATAGCAAATCAAACCAGCCATCCCCTGTCTCTATATTCATATTGGGATTTATAAATAAAAAACACAAGCGCCCTTTCATATCAGACGCCTGTGTTTTCAATTATTGTGTTTTCTTTTAAGTTATAGCACTTTATCTACGATTCCATATTCTTTTGCCACATCTGCTTTCATCCAGAAATCTCTATCTGTGTCTTTACATACTTCTTCGTAATCTTTATTACAGTTAGCTGATATTATTTCATTCAATATCCTCTTTGTATCACGAATATGATCGGCTGAAATCAGAATGTCTGATGCCTGACCCTCCATGCCACCTGACGGTTGATGTATCATAACTTCGCCGTGTGGCAGGATTGCTCGCTTGCCCTTTGTCCCACCTGACAAAATAACCGCACCCATACTGGCTGCGCGGCCAAGACATATTGTTGCTATATCACTCTTCAAATACTGCATGGTATCGTATATTGCGAGACCGGCACTTACTGAACCGCCGGGACTGTTAATATATAGCTTTATATCACCAGTCCCTTCTGCATCTAACTGCAGGAGCTGGGCCACTATACTAGCGGCCAGCTCGTCATTAATCTCACCTACAAGGTGTACTATTCTATTCTTAAGGTTACTTGAAAAAATATCACTGCCTCTGCCATTCTCATCGAAGCATACGGGATTTATAATCATTACTTTTTCCTCCTTATAATCACTACACTGCAAAACCATAATCCGCTACACGTACTCGCTGCATCTCATGCATGTCTTTAGCTTTGTTTATGGCCTTTCGTATATCTTCCGCCTTGATCTCAACAAGCATCTTGCGAGTAAGTTTATCTTCCTCTATTCCTGAGAGACGCTTTGCTACAAACATAGTTGCATTTTCAAGAAGGGACCTTGCTTCACGACCATTACCAAAGTCGCGATCATTTATTCTGGTTGCAAAATAATTCTTAATATCCTCTGCAGCCTTACGGTCCGCCTTATAACCTGCCATATCAGCCTGTCTATAGAAAATCTCCACCATCTGCTCAGCTGTATATGATTCGAAGAATATCGTAGAATTGATTCGGCTTCTGATTCCGGGGTTAGACTTGAGAAACTCATTCATTTTGTTGTCTTTTTCACTCACATTTTTTCCACCGTATCCGGCAAATAGAACTAACCTATCCATTCCATGAGATTCCAGTTCAATAATGAGCTGTGCAATAGCTTCCTGTGAATATGTATCCATCTCGCCATTACTTGAAGAGCAGATAGAATACGCCTCATCAATAAAAATGATATCATTCTCTTCGAAAATCTTTTTTACTTTAGGCGCCGTATGGCCAACAAACATTCCCTTAAGCTCTGAACCATTTATACTTATAAACTTCTTACCTGTAAGCAGCTTCTCCTCCTGCATCATAGTTCCCATAAACTGTGCAACTGTAGTCTTGGCTGTACCGGGCGCACCTATCAGCATATGAACGTTGTGAAATCCACCTGTACTGAGACCCATTCTCTGTCTTTGCTTGTTGTACTTCATAACATCTACGATGCCTCGAACCTGTTCCTTAACACTGTCCATTCCAACCAGGTTATTCTCAAGCTTCTTCGCAGACTTCTGATCATCCGGAATCTCTTCCATCTTAAACAACTTAAGAAAATCAAAATCTACCTCTGACAGTTTCTTCTTTCCACTTGTATCACGCTTCCTAAGATAACGAATAATCTTATCCATAGTTTCAAGCTTGTTAGGACTACTATAACCTCTAACCTTATCTACTATCTTTTTTACAGGGAATCTACTACATAAAACATAATTGTAAGAATTTACAATGCTTTCAAACGCTACCTGCAAAAACTTCTCTCTGGCGTTATCAGACATGTCGACATTAATACACTCTGCTTCATAATCAAGTATAAAATCAAGCATCTGCGGTGATATCATATCCTTGTTTTTGAGGCTATCTGTATCAAGCTCATCATCATCATCTTCTTCAGAACAGTACTCACCTAGAATATTAATAATAATCAAATGTCTGTTGCGCTCGAATCGTCGACAATCATCCGAAAAACTAGAGGAATACTGCAGATTATGTCTCCAGATAATAACCGGCTCGTGTCTGGCATCAGCCCAGTAAGGCAGAGGCCTTGGTCCTCTATTGGCTACACCCAGTCCAAAACCACCCATCCCTATCGAATTGAATGAATTTTCCATCTGTAGGCAACTGGCAGATATAATTGGCACCATATAGGCATTCTCGACCCACTCCGTTTCGTCTTCCCAGCTCGTACATTCCAGATCCACATCATCTTCATCAGTATTAATATCATCCTCTATCGTGAATCCATATTCATTGTAATCATAATCATCCGGATTATACCCATCCTCATCGTTATAAATACTGAGTAAATACTCCGCCGCAACTAAACCTTCCTCTCTGGTATGACAATTAACCACAACTACTCGCGACGGCTTCTTTTTAACAAGTTCATTGAGTTCCTTGTAAAGACTTGCACCATTTTTTATATCTTCTGCCAATTTCTCCTTATTAAGTGTGCTCTGCCAAATATCCAAATATTCAACTCTCTGGCCCCTACCATTAGCCAGGAACCCTGTCTTGACACTAGGCTTAAGTAAATTCAGTTTCTTCATTTATTCTTCCTCCTCTTCATCAATCACTGATTTTGGTAATTCACGTCTTATAAATACCTGTCTATAAAGTGAATCTGTATTAATACAGTCCGGATAATCCTTCTTAATCTCTATCACGCTTTCAAATCCCTTGCTAAAATCAAGAGGATCATCATAATATGTATAATTATTTTTCTTAACTGTGTCATTTAATGTTACAGCTACACTTAATATCTCTGAGCATGTACCCGGTTTCCCAAAAACTGTTAAGTCTCGTCTAGATTCTCCTAACGCAACCGGATCTATATAATCCAAAATAATTTTTTCAGGTGATTCAACTCCATCTCCGGACCACTTACTTCGAATAGCAGCCTGAATACACTTTCCACTGCAAAAACACTCTGTTGTCGATGAATCATATATACCGTTCATCTTGTCAACACTTGTCATATTCCAGTAGTCATACTTAGGAAAGCCTCCACAATACTCACATCTGAGAAGCTCCGGCTTAACCATAGATGCCATATCAAAATCAGACACTGTATCAAATGCAAGTATAGTATCTTCATATTCTGAAGGGTTTTCACACACAATTCCATTCGATAGAAGATTAGCTAATCTCTTAACCACTATTTTTTTAACAGGTATTTCACCTATAAAATGAGAGATCGCTGTGCTAATATGTGTTGTTCCATTGGCAAGAGTAACTTCATCCTTATTAGCAAGCTCTGTCAATAAATCATCAAATGATATTGACTCTTCATGATCGCAAGTATTCCATTTCCAACTCTTTATCATATTTTTGCCTCCCTATCACTTTTGCTCTTCTTATTTTTAGTTGTCTTTCTTTTCAAACTTAACTATTCCCAGCAGCATTGCTTTTGCTATAATATTATCCAGCTGTTTTTTATCGGATGCCTTACCCAATACCTTCCACAGAATGTCTTTACGAGTAAAAATATATCTTTCATTCTCGATACTGACTCTCATTTCATTTGGTCTGCGCGTAGCATCAAGATATAGGTAGATATTGTCTCCATCAAGGGTAGCAGTACGAATCTCTGCTTTACTGAAGGCTTCTGCCAAATTGTTATAATCTATCGTATGTCCTGCTAACGATTCCTCAATTTCATCCAAAAAACTTGACTCACAATTATCAACGATTAGATGAAATGAAGCTACATTAGCGTCCTTTCGTTTTTGAATTTCTTCATATGGTCTAAAGGCTATATCCGCCATCGTCCCATTTAGGTGCTTTTTCTCAATCTTTTCAACAACACCCAAATCACTGACAACAGCCTCAAGACTTCCGACTCCATATATAAAAACCTGGTTAGTATATTTACCGGGTAAAACATCTGTAAACTCTGAAAGTGGAAGACGTGAATCCTTCTTCATGCTGTTGACAATATTTATATGATTCTTTTTTTCTTTTCCTGTCAGTTCTACAGGAATATCAAACCTTTCATCACCATTTTCTTCTGCTTGGCCTTTTCAATCTCTGCAGCCATTCCCTTTGAAATGGTGCTGCCAAATACCCACAACTGCTCACATCTGCCGAGGAACACCATGTCCATAAACATTGCAAGTTCTCTCTCGCTTTTTTCAGACATAAACTGTGGAAGTAATAAATGTGGTGCCAAAGGAACTGCTCCTTCATCCACTGCAAATCTGCTATACTTTCTTGCCTTTTCTGTATTGCCTTCAATGTCTCCTGAAAACGGTGAACAGATATATACAAGAGGTCTCCACTTGTGAAGTTCTTCCTTCGCTTCCTTTTCGATTGCTGCTACAGCCATCTGAGGAACCGGGTCAAAATAACCTTCACTGTTGTATCTACTGATTCCCATAGGTCTTTTCTCCTTTCCAAAATTAGTAAGGATCACTCCTTCCGACAGCTATGTATTTGAAAAGGACAAAACTCCCAATTTTCTGACAAAATTCTGAAATTTTTTATTTTTCCTGTGACGTTTCCTTAT
>DCIR01000057.1 GCA_002317155.1 Lachnospiraceae bacterium UBA1721 | reverse complement strand
AAGACTCGCTACTATTGGTTGGTTAAACCTTATATAGACGGGCTTCGCACCCGTTAGGATAAGCGCCCTTATCTTGGCGCACAATCAGAGTTTTATATACATTTTTCCCTGCTAAAAACACAGATACATATTCGCAGGAAAAAAACCTGAAGCTCGCTTAAACCGGGGCTTTGCGTGATAGTGAGCAAACAGTTTCAACATGGGTCATGACTTTACCTAATACTAACATTCGCGCACAAGAGGGTATTTTTTCATTTTATACCCGCTGCGCGGACAAAACGATTTTTTCTCCAATTATGATTGCCTTTGAATCATTACCATGACCAATTTCACAGGTTTTTGCAATTGGCAAATCACCGGCATACTCTTTGACTAGTTTAATCACATCTTCACCATTTTTCTCTAATGTAGTAAAAGTACCTAGCAAAATGCCGTTTATTTTTTCAAAAGCTCCCATCTGCTTTAATTGAGCTAAGTATGTAGATATTTGTGGAACGTCCCCGCCCAATGCCTCAAGTAGAAGAACCTTTCCCTCTAACTCAGGAAAATATCTGGTTCCGGCCAATTTCAAGAAACATCTAGCATTTCCACCTATAACTACACCCTCGATATTATCACCGCAGACAAATTCAAATTCGGGATTAAATAAATTACTTCTTTCAACAAATCGTTCTCTTTGTTCCTCTATGTAATCTCCCCAAACCATGTTTTTGACCTGATATAATACGCTGGATTTTCCTGTCATCGCATATATCGCATTGATGATTGTTGTAAGGTCACTATATCCCCAGAATGTAGCTTGACTATTCCGAATACGCTCATAATCAAGATAGTCAAGAATCTGATTTGCGATATCTCCACCAGAAATATCATATATCTCATCAATACTGTCGTCAGAAAACATTTTCATAAGTTCCTCAGCGCGCTCAGCTATAATCCCTGGAAATATACCATCCTTCTCATAAATACAAACACTACGCACCACTTCAATAGAATGGGCTTCAAAAAATTTCACTAGTTCTATATTCTGGCTTTCATATTCTCTACTTTGCCCGTTAGAACAAGCTACAATAGCAACTTTTTTCATATAATCTTTACCCTTAAACTATTTAATATATAAATAAAGGCATAATCCCATAAGAGATTATGCCTTTATTTACAAGAAAATGAACGATATAATCGCTCAGTCTCTTTATAAACATTTGGATGGGCGGCGTATCCATCATATCAGGTTCCCGAAGGAGTGCAGGGTGCCTTTCCTGCTTGTCAAATGTATATGAGCCATATTACCATTGGTTACCATTTTAGTCAAGTACATTTATTCCCACCTTGTTCAAACGTCCACTTTTTACATAAGACTCAATTTTACCTTGCTTCACTTCATATGCAGTTGCAACATAATACTTATTTCTTTTAGTATCCAGCTTTACGGAAATAAAAATATTATCCTTATAACACTTCACAAATTCAATACTGCTATTATAAGTTCCAATATAATCCGGCTTTCTTATAATTTCCGAAATATTATCAATATATTTTGCAGCGACATAATGCTTTCGCTTTAATAAGTGCGTCAATAGGCCCTTTGACTGATAGATCATAAATGCTTCATATGATGTATTCAGTATTTTATTTAATTCGGGATTAAATCGAGCCACTTGAAATAATTTATCTGAATTCCCCACTACTATTTCCCTTTATCTATTCTGTCTCCGTTATATATTGGTTGTAATCGAAATCTGCCATTCCGTCTATCAATATAATTTCCCTATACATATTAGGATTAAGTAATTTGATTACCTCAGATTGAGAAATATAAAAACTAATGCCAGCAGATTCACAGCAAAGCAAATCTATTCCTACATCCTCCACTTTTTTGTGCGAAATGATATGCAATATATTTTCAAGGGTAGAATATTCACTGTAATCTCGCATATCTAAATCATGTCCGTAATTTGTATCTTTAAATTCTTCATAACCATCAAATGTCGGAATAATTAAATCTCCTGATATCACCTTGAGCATGTCAAATGCATAATCTGAATCATACAAAGAAAAAAATATACCCTTTCCAACAATAAAACTTTCTTCATAAGGTATTCCTTCTTTTATATGTATATAATGTTGAACGGCTAATCCATTTTGTTGTAAAACTTCGTAATCTATTAATTCATTTATTTTTCTTCTATGCTCTTTCAATGAATGTAAAATATCTTTTCTAGATACAAATTTTCTTTTCTCTTCACTATAGTCTTTTGGTAGTTCTACTTTGTCCAAATATTCAGATACTGATTTGTATCCTGCATCCGCAGCTCTATATTCTAATACCTTACCTTCCAACATGTATTTCAAAGGATAAAAACTTTTTATCGCTTCTGTATGACTTCGAAGTGTATCAACTTTAGTAATTTCAATATGTCCAATATGTTGAAGCACATCCTTGTTCGATAACAAAATAGAATTGAAATCATTCTCTTTCACTAACGCTGGCAATATAGCATTTGTTGTATTTATAATGTCATTATGTTTACTCAAAAAAAGCTTAACATCTGAATATCCTAACGCAGCAGCAACATCCTCTGCCAGAAGAAATACTTCATTATCTCTTATAATTCTAGTATTAAAGTACTTAATTTGTTTCATCATTTCTCCCACAAAGTGTTCACATCTGAACACATTAAACTTGAAATAATCTTTTGTTCATGGTATGGTAACCAATGGATATACACATTATATAGTATCCGTTGGTTACCGTCAACGTATTTATTTTTATGGAGATTCAAAATGAGTGCACAATTAATACCTGAACGATTAAAAATGGCAAGAGAAAATTTGGGAATCACTATGGCAGAAGCTTCTAGAAGATTAAATCTATCTAAGATTGGATACTGTAGATATGAATACGGTGAGCGAGTACCATCCTCTCAGACAGTCGAGGTTATTGCGCAATGTTTCAACACATCTGTTGACTATCTTGTTGGCATATCAGATGATTCAACACCTACACAAATCGTAATTGATAAAAATAAAGATCCTGAATTATTTGCGCTTATTGAACTTTGTAAGAACAATGATGCCGCTCAAATCAATAGGTTATTAACATACTGCCAAAAGCTTAATAACATCTAGTAAACAAAAGTGGTGACAACCATTCGCGCACAGCACCAAACTGCCACGAAAAATTGTCACCCCTACTAGATAATCTTCAATATTTACATTTTCCCCTGTTAAAAACACAGGTACATAATTGCTCTAAAATGCCTGCAAAACCTGTAAATGCGCTATTTCTTTGATAAAAGACAGACAGTCTCAACATGCCCGGTCCACGGGAATTGATCGACACAAGTTACTCGTTTTGCCTCATATCCATTGCCAATAAAATATTCTAAATCTCTTGCAAGGCTCGTAGGCTTGCATGAGATATACAAAATATACTGCACGCCATAAGCTACTATCTTAGTCAATGCCTTTGGATGTATTCCATCTCTTGGCGGATCAAGGATTATCATATCCGGCTTTTCTTCGATGTCATCCAGCACCTTTAGTACATCACCGGCTATAAACTCACAATTATCGAGATTATTCTTAGCTGCGTTCTCACGCGCCGCTACTACAGCCTCCTCGATTATCTCTACGCCGATAACCTTCTTGGCAGACGGTGCCATAAGCTGCGCTATTGTACCGGTGCCTGAATACAGATCAAACAATACATCAGGAGCAGGCATTGATCCGCTTCCGTCACATTCCTGGATAAACTTTCTGGCTACACTGTACAGAACCTCAGCGCTATGAGTGTTTGTCTGGAAGAATGAGAACTCCGTAATTCTAAAATCAAGCCCCAGCACCTTTTCGTTTATATAATCTCTGCCATACAGCACTACAGTTTTATCAGACTTAACCATATCAGCCTGCGAATCATTAAAGGTATGAAGAATACTTACGATCTCACCATCAAGAGGCAAAGCTTTAAGCATATCTACATAGCCGCTCATATCATAATCAAGCTGTGTAGAAGTAACTATAGCCACCATTATCTCACCGGTCTTGGCTGCTTTACGAACCAGAAGATGTCTCAGATAGCCTGTGTGTCTCAATCTATGATAAAAAGGGATTCCTTCTTTATCAAAAAAATCTCTGGTTGAAGTAAGAATTTTTCTATAATCACCATCGATTATCTTACATTCAGAAACATTGACGATATCATAAAAGCTGCCTCTCTTATGCATACCAAGAGCAAGCGGGCCTCCCATATACTCATCGCCGAATGTAAATTCCATCTTATTGCGGTATTCATATTCAACCGGACTGGAATTAATCGCATCCCATACATATTCACTGTTTTGAGTACTAAGAACAGGCGTAAGTAGTTCCTTTACAAGCTTTTCCTTAAGCTTAAGCTCCTCCTCATAAGTAAGAGATATGAAAGTACAGCCTCCGCAATTGCCAAAATGCGGGCAACTTTCACCACATTCTTTTTCGCTCTTCTCTACAACCTCCAGAAGCGCTGCTTCAGCCTTGCCGTGACGAATCTTATTAACCCTGGCTCTTACAGTCTGTCCGGGAAGTGAATTTTTGACAATTACCTTACTGCCATCATCCGTCACTACAATACCCTGATTAGGGAACTTAATATCTATTACTTTACCGACTATTTCCTGTCCTTTTTTCATTACTCTTATACCTTTAGAATTCCTATAATAATACTTACTTAACCGATAAAAATTTCCTATTACATAAAAATTAGGGAACGCAGATAACTGCCTTCCCTAATAAAATAACTTACTATTTAATAATTATGAGATTACTCTTCCTCGAAAAGATCATCGTCATCATCGTCATCGAAATCATCCTCAAAATCATCAAGATAATCAGGCTTATTCTTACGATAGAGAAGGTATCCAATGGTGCATCCGATAGCTATTACACCGATGATTGCAAGGATTATAATCCATACCTTAACCTTACGCTCTTCATTCTTCTCATCAATAATCTCTTCTACTGCTTTTCTATTGAAAAATGCCTTAATCTTTGCAGAAGAAGCATCTCTAAAATCTTCAAACTTATTAGAATCTGCTACAATAATATCATCAAACTTGCCCATAGAATCCACCTTTCCGAGGATATCCCCTCGCTAAATATATTAAAATAATAGCATAGAAAAATGCCTTTTTCAAGCTTTTGGAGCAACTATAACTTCTCAAGTTTAGCAAAGGATGCATACATTATTTTCTTACCATATGCATCAAAATCAACAGTCACTTTATAGTCTCTTGTCTCACTCACAATACTAAGTACAGTGCCGGTTCCGAACTTCTTATGAGTGACCTTATCTCCTGTAGAATACTCTAATGAATCGAGCTTTGCCGCAGGCATTCCTTTCTGTATTCCGGATATAGAATTAAGCTGCTTAATCTGGTCAGAATAATACGGTTTTACCGAAGCAGGTGCCGATGCGCTCTTAAGTCTGGCAGTTAATCTAGGTTCTGCCGCAGACTTTCTGACATCATAAGATGATAATCCGGAATCATATGATGACCTTCTTACATCATATGACGAAATCCCTGCATCTGATGTATTTCTTCCATAGTCATAAGAATATTCGCTATCCTCACGCTCATACTTACTCTTCGGTATATATCCGTCTATAAGATTACGAGGTATCTCTTTTACAAAACGGCTTATAGGATTGATCTGTGTCTCACCACGCATCATACGCATCTTCGCGCATGTCAGAATCAGCTGTTCACGTGCTCTTGTGATACCTACATATGCAAGACGTCTTTCCTCTTCCAGCTCTTCTCTGTCATCTGACATCACAGCACCGTATCCCGGAAAAAGACCATCCTCCATACCGGCAATATATACACACTTAAACTCAAGTCCTTTTGAACTGTGAATGGTCATCAGAGGAACTCTGGCTTCCTCTAGATCAGCATTATCTAAATCAGATACAAGCGCTACCTCTTCAAGGAATCCGGTTAATGTAGGCTCATCATTTTCTTCCTCGTAAGCCGTAGCCTTATTGATAAGCTCATCTATGTTGGCCATACGGTCTTCTGCAGACTCTTCATCCTGGTCATATAGATAACTCTCATAATCAGTCATCTCAAGAAGCTTTTTAAGTATGCCGGCTATACTTCCAACAGCATCATAGGTACTTCTAAGCACTCTGATAAGATTAACAAAGCCCTCTATCTTCTGTGCTGCCTTGCCCAGTCCCATAATCTGGTCAACATTAAGCATCGCACCATATAAGGTATCATCAGAGATTTCCGCAAAATCCATCAGCTTATCAAGCGATGCGGCACCGATACTTCTCTTAGGTACATTTATTATTCTTCTCAGTGCGACTTCATCCTGACCGTTTTCAATCGTTTTAAGATATGCAATCATATCTTTAATCTCAGCTCTGGCATAGAAATTCGTACCGCCGATTACATTATAAGGAATTCCTCTGAGTACCAGACGTTCCTCTATGTTTCTGGCCTGCGCATTAGTTCTGTATAGTACTGCAAAATCACTATAAGTATAGTCACCTCTTCTTACAGCAGTACTGATATCATCAACGATAAAATTAGCTTCATCATATGCATTTTCCAGCTGACTGAATCTAATCTTTTTACCGTCACCGATTTCAGTCCACAAGGCCTTCTCTTTACGGCTTACATTATTGGCAATAACACTGTTTGCCGCATTAAGAATAGTCTGAGTAGATCTGTAATTCTGCTCAAGCTTAATAACCTTTGCCTCGGGATAATACTCCTCAAAGTCAAGAATATTACGAATATTGGCGCCTCTGAATTTATAGATAGACTGATCATCATCACCAACAACACACAGATTTCTGTATTTGTCTGCCAATAGTCTTACCAGTTCAAACTGAGCCTTATTGGTATCCTGATACTCATCAACACTGATATACTTAAATCGCTCCTGATAATAATCAAGTACCTCAGGAAACTGTCTGAAGAGTTCAACTGTCTTAACTATAATATCGTCGAAATCAAGAGCATTGCTTTTCTTAAGCTGATCCTGATATTCTCTGTATGCTTTCGCGTATACCACCTTACTGAAATCACCAAGGGTAGACATCTCATAATCCGATACGCTAATCAGATTATCCTTTGCCTTGGAAATAGCATTCAAAATGGTTTTTTCCTTAAAATTCTTGGTATCAATATTAAGCTTTTTGCATACATTTTTCATGACCGTCTTCTGGTCATCAGAATCATATATAGTAAAATTGGTATCATATCCCAATCTGTCTATATGCCTTCTGAGTATACGCATACATGTTGAGTGAAATGTAGTAACCCATATCTGATCAGCACCAAATCCGACCAAATCCATTACACGGTTTTTCATCTCTTCAGCCGCTTTATTGGTAAAGGTAATCGCCAATATATTCCAGGGATTGACGTCCATTTTATCAATCAGGTACGCTATTCTATGCGTAAGTGTCTTGGTTTTTCCCGAACCTGCACCCGCAAGAATAAGCAGTGGCCCTTCTGTATGAACCACTGCTTCTTTTTGTTTATCATTTAATGTGTCATAAATCGACATATTTACATCCTTTATAATACTAATTACTTCTGACCGGAGCTTCTCTTAAAGACAGAATTCTTATCACTACCGACTATTCGTTCCATCTTCATCTTATCTACACGAATCTTTTCTACTGCCTTGGCACGTTCTTCCTTAAGCTTAGCAATTCTCGTAGCCTCTGTAGTAGCTTCCTTGGCAGCCTTTCTTCTAAGCTCCTCGTCATATGTTCCGTCTCTGTCTACAACATAATCATCGGCAATCTCATCAATCATCTGCTCAATGATATATTTTTTAAGGAAAATATCATACGAAAGAAGACATACAAAAGAATACTTTCTGAGGTACTCTTTCTTATCATCGGGATAGTCTACAAACGATTTGTCTATAGCCGTATAAATACGATTCATATCTTCCTTAAGTCTGCCTCTGGCACCTCTTCCCATGGCTACAATTTCAGAATAAATCTGATCCAGGCCAAACCCATTCTGCTTACTTTTACCGAAAAATTCAGCAGAAAGCGGAGCCAAAAGAGTCTGAATATCACTGATAGAAAGAAAATTCTTAAAATAGAAAATGCTTAATAATTCATATAAATGATCCTTATTGTACTTCTTCTTATAAGGGGGAGGTATAAGGTCATTTTTGGCGTAGTTATTAATCATCGTCTTGGTAAGCACTTTGTCCGCGGTGGGTCTGCGAAGAGTACTTCTAAGCTTACTGTCCATCATAGTTGTAAGCTGATCCATATAGAGCGGAACGTCAGGAATATCATCCAAACTCATTGGATTCATCTTCATAACCTTGCTGCTGATTTTATCGAGTAATTCTGAAAGACTCTGCTCTTTAGACATTTAAAATCCCTCTTAACAATTAAACCCAATTCCAAAACAAAACGCTCACGCGTAATGAATTTATTATAAGTTTTTTACGAGAAATAGGCAAGCACACTTTACTTTACGAAACTAAAGTGTTAATATAAATTTGTTTTCACAAGTTAAAGTATTAAAGCATACTTTTTCTAAAAAATATTAATTTGTTTTGGGGTTTAAAAATGAACGATAAATTGAAAACTGAAGCAACAGATTCTTTATTTAATGCTATTTTGCAGCTCAAAAGCACTGACGAATGTTATGCCTTTTTTGAAGACCTCTGCACTGTAAACGAATTACTTTCAATGACTCAGCGTTTCGAGGTTGCTACAATGTTAAAGAGCAATCAGACATATCTTGCCATTTCTGCCAAGACCGGTGCGTCAACTGCTACTATCAGCCGTGTCAATCGTTCTCTTGAATATGGCAATGACGGTTATGATCTTGTACTTTCAAGAATGGGACTTCCCACAGGCAAGGAACAGCAGGATTAATATATCTGTAAAACTATATAATTTATTATAAAAACAGGTTAATCACTATTATGTGAATAACCTGTTTCTTATTTATCGCAATATGTAACTAATAATGCACGTAAGTTTACTCTAATTTTCGCTCTTCTTTTTTTCTCAAATTCATTAACTGATATAATGAGCATACTCCAGAAATAACAAACCATGGAATGTGATTGTATAATTGTCTGTTATTAGCTTCCCAAAACATAAGGAATATGAATAGGCCAAACAATGAAAGCCTTGCAGTTCTCGATAAAAACGAGACGTCTTCGTCCTGTTTTTTTATTATAGGTAATACACTACCCGCAACATTAAAAAAGACTAAAAGATAAAGCATTCCCGTGGACAGCATCATCGCATAACCACCATACTTACCATATGCATTCATAAATGGAAACGCCGGAGACTCACCATCATATATATATGTCGACAGACCCATAAAACCGGATGCAAAATTATGTCTGGTCTTTCTCACCAAATGCGTTAATGAAAACATCTCTTGACTATGCTCTTTTATATACATTAGCGCATAATCTTTTTTTGCTTGCACCGAAAGAACGCTCATAGCTCCATTTACAAAATCACGATTTTCAACATAACCGCCATCTCCACGTGCGCCCAATGCCACCCAATAAATGAAAGGCAAATGTATGTCTGTCATTTTACTTGACGGTGAAGCTTTCCATGCCAACTCGAAACACAGCATAAATAAAGCAAATGCACCAAATGCAAATAACAGTTTTTTCAGCATTAGTTTATCTTTTTTATGTAGAACAAAAGCAATAACGCAAGCAATAATAGGTATAATAGCCGTAGCCTTAAGCCAAAATGCCATTCCTATTAGCAAGCCGGCTACAATACTCCTAAAAATATGTAAGTCATGTTTAGTAGATTCTTTTTTTGTAAGTAAATAAAATGGTAAAACAGTTAATAACAAAGTCGCCTGATCTGAATAAAAAGCGTATGTGCATCCCCATATTGGCAAAAATGATATATATACCAATAAAGAAAAGAAACACATATAAATTGGTAATCTGAATTGTTCAAACATCTTAAATATAATAAATGCCGTAAAAACAGCACAAACAGATGAAAAAATAATTGTTAAGTAAAATCCCTCAAACCCAAGTACAATGGCAGGATAACGGATAGCAGCCATAAGCAAAAGAAGCATATAATTGTTCTTAAACATCGCATAATATGGCCAATCTACTTCTCCTCCGGTAATAATCAATTTTGAATCATTATAGACATTACCATAATCATTTATTGGAGTATTCGAAACATAAATTGAAAATATAGACAATAAGACCAAAAATAAAATCAGAACAATAGAAAGTATCCGATGTTTATGTTTTATTAACAATGCTTCTCCTTTTTTCAGGATACAATAAGCCGCAAAAAAACATAACATCCAAACACAAGCAACTAATATTACTTTATACCATGCTATATGAGAATAGGTACCCGTAACAGAAACAACCAAAATTGTTCCCATAAGTATAAAATTTATTATTTCAAAAAGAATTGCAAATTTATTTTTCATTTAATTCCCTAAATACTATGAAAACAAATAAATGCGATATAAACTTTATATTGAGATAACTAATCTCTATTAAAAGATTCTTATTTACACATCATTTAAGATACTCTGCATGAACTCTTCGTCGATCTCATCATCCGACTCATCAACCAAATCTTTACCTTCAGCAATAATATCCTCAACAATAGCTTCATTTATCAAGTTTTCTTCGATAATACCTTCAGTAGGAAGCTCCGCTGCAGAAACCTCAGGCTTCTTATCCTTATTCAATACCTTTTTGAAGAATCCGCCTTTTTCCTTTTCAGGGGTGGTTGGCACCTCAACCTGCATATTTACTTTACCCTGGAAAACAGCATGTTCATCAATAACTATAACCGCAGTAGTAAGATCACCTATAACTTTGGCTTCTGAACTCAATTCAGCATGCTCAGGAGCATAAATATTACCGTTAACCTCTCCGCCTATCTGTACTGCACCGGCCTCAATGTCTCCGTTTATTACTCCAGTAGAACCAAGTATAAGTGTGCCTTCTACTTTAACATTTCCATTAACGACACCATCAATTCTAGCACTTCCGGGTGAAACAAAATCACCATCACATATAGAACCCTGTCCAAGAAGTGATGCTAATTTAATCACTTCCTTTGACTTACCAATACTCATCTTCTTCTCCTTATCCGTTGATATCAATCATATTCATCGGATCCAAGTACTCTCCATCCAATGATATCTGATAACAAAGGCGCTCATTATTGGAACCGATAATAAATAATGTTGTACCAGACACAACATCATCCCCCTTTTTTATCATTACCTGTCCCTTATTTCTATAATAAGTTTTATATCCGTTCTGATGATCAACGACAACAATATTACCGAATTCAGCATCATCTGCTATATCTTCAACCACTCCAGCTGCAGTAGCAACAACTGTCGCTCCATCTGTAGACTCTAATACAATCATAGGATCTTCAGCATCTGAAGAATCTAATATTGTAGCACTTCCGGTAAGAGGAAAATCATCAGGTATCCACTGACCGCTAAGAGCCTCGATTAACTCAGCCTCACTTTCAGTCTTGGTAGTAACCGTATCACTCAAAATACGAATCTTATTATTTAGAGATTCTATCTCAACAGTTAAGTCATTATTGGTAGTGTTAAGAGCTGCTATCTCTGCATCTCTTTCTTTTATAGTATCTTTTTCCAGTGATATCTGTTGTTTTTCAAAATATATAACACCAATCAATCCGCCAACCACTACGCTCAGAATAATTGTTACAATTAGTAAAACCTTAGGATTGTAACTGATTCTATGTGTCGCTCCTGTTGAATCATCGGATGTAATAATCACATGATTCGTAATCCGTCTCTTATGTTGGCTTGGTTTTAGCGTCACCTCAAATTGATTCTGCAAAACAGGCACCTCCATGTTTGGATTTAATAACTTTAACATAAGATGCTTATTTGTGCAACATTTTTAACAATTATGTAATATTTTATGTCAACTTATTATCAACATATTTCACAATTTTATCAAATGAAAGTTTACCGCCAAATAAATCCAGTGCACTTCCTATTGTCATATTAATGCGGCCGTGACCTGCATCATTAAGAATATCTATATCCTCATAGGAATGTACGCCACCGGCATAAGTAATGGGACAACCCTTCCAATCTGATAGAGACTCTACCAGTCTGCATTCTATTCCACTGTTTTTACCTTCTACATCAACAGCATGAATAAGATATTCATCACAGTAATCAGACAAGCATTTAAGTAATTCCGTATTAACTACAGTCTCAGTGATTCTCTGCCATCTGTCAGTCACAACCATATAACCATCTTTTGTATTTCTGCAGCTCAGATCAAGGACCAAATGATCTTTTCCGACAGTATTGGCAAGCTTTTCAAGCCTGTCCATCTGTATTTTTCCATCATTAAACACATATGAGGTTACGATTACATGTGAAGCACCTTCATTAATGAAATATGCCGCATTATCAGGAGTAATTCCTCCACCAATCTGCATACCACCGGGATAAGCTCTCAGAGCTTCAACAGCCTGTGATTTGGTCGCCTCATAGAAATCACTGCTCTGCGGATTAAGAAGGATAATATGTCCGCCTCTAAGATTGTTCTCTTTATAAAGATTTGCATAATAAGAAGCCGGCTTTTCCGCAACAAAATTATCAATTGCAGCGTCACCTTCATCTTTTAGAGAGCTTCCCACAATCTGCTTTACCTTACCATTATGAATATCTATACACGGTCTGAATTCCATAGATTCACCTTTCAACAATGTATGCCAACACTATGTAAACGCAAAAACAACATGCAAACAGGATCATACCTTAACAACAATATTCTCCGGACAAGCCTGCCCGGAGAACTGATTTTCCGACTATAAATACTACTTAAATAAGCTCATCAATAACATTGCTCATGTTGTACATTCCTGCAGGCTTACCGGCAAGGAACTTTGCTGCAGATACAGCACCGCGACCAAAGAGAGCCTTAGAATATGCGGTATGTGAGAAAGTAACTACCTCATCCTGTCCGGCAAAGATTACATCATGATCACCTACAATTGTTCCGCCTCTTACTGCACTGATGCCAATCTCTTTTACAGGTCTGAGTTCTCTTCTGGTACTTCTGTCATACACATAATCGAACTTCTCATCCTCAGGGAATGCTTCATTTACAGAATCTGCAAGAGCAATTGCAGTACCGCTGGGAGCATCGAGCTTTAATCTGTGATGCTTCTCAACTATATCAATGTCGAATCCATTATCTGCCAAAATAGGAGCAACATCCTTAAGAACCTTCATAAGAAGATTTACTCCGAGTGACATATTTGCTGACTTAAGTACAGCAACCTTCTCTGCTGACTTCTTTACTCTCTCAAGCTGCTCAGCAGAAAGACCGGTGCTGCAAAGTACTACAGGAACCTTCTTTTCCTCACAATAATCGAGCAAAGCGTCGACAGCGGGTGCTGCAGAAAAATCGATAATAACATCAGTCTCTGCGGGAATATCATTTATATTTGAAAATACGGGATAAGGATTGTGTCCGTCATCAAAAAGGTCAACTCCGGCAATCATATTAAGGCTGTCATCTTTTGCAACGATTTCAGAAATAACCTGTCCCATTTTACCGTTGCAGCCATGCATTACTACATTAATCATTTTTATCTCCATGTCATGCATCCAATGCTCATATCCGAATCTCTTGATGCATACTAATCAACTCATTAATTAAAGAATACCATACTCCTGCATAGCCTTCTTGAGCTTCTCAACGTTAGCAGGCTCCATCTCAGTAAGAGGAAGTCTGATTCCGTTCTCACACATTCCCATAAGCTCCATAGCCTTCTTAACAGGGATAGGATTAACCTCACAGAAAAGAGCTGCTACAAGATCCTCAGCACGAAGCTGCTCAGCACATGCTTCCTTAACCTTGCCATCAAAGAAAAGCTGGCAAATATCATGTGTCTGCTTAGGAGCAACGTTTGCAAGAACTGAAATAACACCCTTACCGCCAAGTGAAAGGATGGGAACGATATGATCGTCATTACCAGAGTAGATATCGATGCATCCGTTTGCAAGTGCAGCAAGCTGAGCAATCTGGTTGATATTTCCTGATGCTTCCTTAATAGCAACAATATTCTTGCAATCCTTAGCAAGTCTTACTACTGTTGCAGGAAGAATATTGCATCCTGTACGACTGGGTACGTTATAAAGAATTACAGGAATATTAATCGCATCAGCAGTTGCCTTGAAGTGCATATAAAGGCCATTCTGAGTAGCCTTGTTATAATAAGGGCTTACAAGAAGTACTCCATCTGCTCCATACTTCTCTGCTTCCTTTGAAAGGTAAATAGCAGTCTCGGTAGAATTTGAACCGGTACCTGCTATAACAGGGATTCTGTGGTTAACCACTTCGATACAATGCTTAACAGTCTCAAGGTGCTCCTCATGGCTCTGAGTGCTGGCCTCACCTGTAGTACCGCATACGATAATAGCGTCGGTGCCTCCTGCAATCTGCTGCTCAATAATCTTATCAAATGCGGGATAATCAATCTCTCCATTAGCCTTCATGGGAGTAATAATAGCAACACCTGAACCTGTAAAAATAGACATACAAAAAACCTCCTAATATAAAAAATAAGTAATAATCATTCGGAATTCGGTTAAATAAAAATACGGCGCCCAAAAATGAGCGCCGACCAATAAACTGATCCAAATGATAGCGCCCCACTTCTAATGAAGTGACAGTCATACGACTCTTAACCGCATGCCCAGGTAATAAAACCGCAGTCGTTCTATCCCTTCGGCGTCATTCCCTTTCATCGCCTTCAACTGTTCTGCAACATCCGAACGAGTACTGATAAATAACGCAACCTCTATCTAACTATGTTAACTATATGCTGATTGTTATGTATTGTCAACACAATATATAACAATATTTTACACTTATAGTTTAATTCAATATTTATTACTGATTATTTGCAAATCCTGCTCTCTTACGAAGTCTGGGATCAAGAATCTTCTTACGGATTCTAAGCTTGGTAGGAGTGATCTCCAAAAGCTCATCAGTCTCAATAAAATCAAGTGCCTGCTCGAGACTCATAATCTTAGGAGGTGTAAGTCTTAAAGCTTCATCTGCGCTTGAAGAACGAGTATTGGTAAGCTGCTTCTTTTTGCAGACATTTACTTCGATGTCTTCCTGCTTACCGGTCTGACCTACTACCATTCCTCCGTATACCTTCTCACCTGCTCCAATGAAAAGAGTTCCTCTTTCTTGTGCATTGAAAAGGCCGTAGGTTATTGCTTCACCGTTTTCAAAAGCAATGAGTGAGCCCTGTTTTCTATATGAGATATCTCCCTTATAAGGAGCATATCCGTCAAATACTGTATTAAGGATACCGTTACCCTTGGTATCAGTCATGAAATCTCCACGATATCCAATCAGACCTCTTGAAGGAATCGAGAACTCAAGTCTTGTATATGTACCGCCTGAAATAGCGCCCATATTTCTCATCTCGCCCTTACGGGTACCAAGTTTCTCAATTACTGCTCCGGTAAACTCATTGGGAACATCTATATAAGCAAGTTCCATAGGCTCAAGCTTCTTACCATTTTCATCAGTCTTATAGAGAACCTCTGCCTTAGAAACAGCGAACTCAAATCCCTCACGGCGCATGTTCTCGATAAGAACTGAAAGATGAAGCTCTCCACGACCAGATACCTTAAATCTATCTGTATCTTCAGTCTCTTCTACACGAAGTGATACATCGGTGTTAAGCTCTCTTAAAAGTCTTTCACGGATATGACGGCTGGTAACATACTTTCCTTCAAGTCCTGCAAGAGGAGAATCATTTACCATGAAATCCATTGAAATTGTAGGCTCTGAAATCTTCTGGAAAGGAATAGGATCTACAGCCTCGGGTGAGCAAAGTGTATCTCCGATCTTAAGGTCAGAAATACCGGAAATAGCTACGATTGAACCGATACCTGCCTCTGTAACTTCTACCTTATTAAGTCCGTCATACTCATAAAGCTTAGAAACCTTAACCTTCATTTTTCTCTCAGGATCATGATGGTTACAGATTACTACTTCCTGGTTAACCTTTAAAGTACCGTTATCAACCTTACCTACACCGATACGACCTACATACTCATTGTAATCGATTGTAGATATAAGAACCTGTGTACCTGCCTCAGGATCTCCTTCAGGTGCGGGAATATAGTCAATAATAGTCTCAAACAGAGGTTCCATACTGGTACCCTGTTCAGATGAATCAAGAGAAGCGATACCTGCCTTTGCAGATGCAAATACAAAAGGACAGTCAAGCTGAGCATCATCAGCATCAAGTTCAAGGAAAAGCTCAAGAACTTCATCAACAACCTCATCAGGTCTTGCTTCAGGTCTGTCAATCTTATTTATGCATACAATTACAGGAAGCTTAAGCTCAAGTGCCTTTCTTAAAACGAACTTAGTCTGGGGCATAGCACCCTCAAAAGCATCAACAACGAGGACAACACCGTTAACCATCTTAAGAACACGCTCTACCTCTCCGCCAAAGTCAGCATGGCCGGGGGTATCAATGATATTGATCTTAGTATTCTTATACATTACCGCTGTGTTCTTTGAAAGAATTGTAATTCCTCTTTCTCTTTCGATGTCATTAGAGTCCATTACACGCTCAGCAACTTCCTGATTCTCTCTGAACACACCTGACTGCTTAAGCAATTCATCAACCAGGGTAGTCTTACCGTGGTCAACGTGTGCGATGATAGCTACGTTTCTTACGTCTTCTCTCTTCTGTCTCATCTTAAACCTCTTATTAACTCTCTACAAAACACTTATCAAGTGTCTTAATAAAAGCTCCCTGTGGGAGCTGCCAAACAATACTTATACTAATCCAACAATACGCGATTATATCACAATTCGAATATGCTATGAACTTTCAAATCAAACAAAGTAATCTATGCATTTCCGATAGTTTTGTCAGTTTTACATAAAACAAGCCACAATAACGATTCAATTTGCATAAATAATCGTTACTATGGCTTTATTTATAACACTTCTTAAGAAATAAATTTATTGATTCTCTGCCTTATAATCAGCGGCTTTTTGCTTCATATCTCTTGCATTTGTAAGCGCAGCCTCTGATTCCTCATCACTGCCCAGCAGTCTTGCCAGTTCAGATATACTCTCATCGCCTTCAATCCTTTTAATGATTGTT
Organism: Lachnospiraceae bacterium UBA1721; assembly: GCA_002317155.1. Lineage (GTDB taxonomy): Bacteria > Bacillota > Clostridia > Lachnospirales > Lachnospiraceae > AC2028. The sequence goes on along the minus strand of DCIR01000057.1, from coordinate 81,485 downwards.
CTGGTGCTGTCATCATCAGCATTCTTTTCGATAACAAAATGTACGTCTGCCATCGCTGCTATCTGCGGTAAATGAGTTATACACAAAACCTGATGTTCTCTACCAAGCAGGCCAAGCTGTTCTGATACTTTCCAGGCAGTTCTTCCGCTTATACCCGAATCAATCTCATCAAAAATAAGCGTATCTATGTGATCTTTTCTTGCCAAAACAGTTTTAATGGCAAGCATGATTCTCGATAATTCACCACCCGAAGCCACAGCTCCCAATGGCTTAAGTGCTTCACCGGGATTGGTGGAAATCAAAAACTCAATATCGTCAGCTCCCTTAACTCCCGGCTTATCATTTTTCTTAATATCTATGCTAAATTCAACTGTCAGGAAATTAAGATTAACAAGTGCAGCTTTAAGTTTTTCCTCAAGTTCTACTGCAAGTTTCTTTCTTATATCGCTCAACTCATCACACAGCTTGAGTAACTTATTAAAGCTTTCAGCCTCCTTAGCCTTCAGACCGTCGATATATGCATCAAAATTCTGATACTTTAAGAGTTTTTCACGACTATCATTTAAGTAGTCAAGCACCTCATCTATCGTTCTGCCATACTTACGCTTCAGTTCATTTAACAGATCCAGTCGTTCAGTAACCTCTGCAAACTCGCTGTCCTCGAACTCATAATCAGAAAGGTATGATGACAGTTCTCTGTTAAAATCATTTATAAGTGCTTCTATATCGCGCAGCTGAGCTTCAAGACCACTCAATCTATCATCATAGCTTACAACCGATGAAATACTTCTAAGCGCCTGTCCAACCGATGCAGCACTACCCATATCTGAATCTGACGATGTACAGCTATATGTCTCGCCAAGTGCTTCCATAATCTTTTTTGAGTTAGACATAATTCTATAGCGCTGTTCAAGTGCCACATCCTCACCACTGCTCAATGCAGCAGCTTCGATTTCATTGCACTCAAATTCAAGCAATGATTTTTCTCTCTCAATACCGCTTCTGTCCTTATCGTTATCCTCAAGTTCCTGTTTTGCAGCCTTCCACTCTTCGTATACCGTTTTTATCTCCTTAAGAACCGGAGCTGTCTTATCATCACCATAAGCATCAAGTATTTCAAGATGCTTAGATTTTTTCAAAAGTGACTGATGTTCATGCTGACCGTGAATATCTATAAGTTCTTCAGCAAGTTCCTGTACCTGCTTTACCGTTACAGTCTCACCGTTAATGCGACATGAGCTTTTTCCCGAACTAAGCTTTCTGGTGAGTATTATCTGACCATCCTCCATCGGGATATCCATCTCATTTAGTTTTGTAGCAACTTTTTCATCTTCACTGTAAAAAACAAGTTCAACAAGGCCGTTATCAGCGCCTTTTCTAAGCGATGACGGCTCAAACTTGCCACCCAGTGCCAGATTCACAGAACCAATAAGGAGCGATTTGCCTGCACCGGTTTCACCGGTGATAATATTAAATCCCTCACCGAATTCAAGCTCTGTTTCTTCTATAAGTGCTAAATTTTTCACATGAATACTTTGTAACATAGTATCTCCTTCTATGCCTTCTTCGTAGATAACCGATTATATCCTGCCCAAGGATACGGTTATTCTGTTCTCCGCTTTTCTCGGAGAAGATATGGTCATGTGAAACCAATATCTGCTTATATCAAAGATTTATCATACCTCTGATTTTTTCCATCAATGCCCTGGTCTCGGGCACAGTTCTGACAGCGACAAAAATAGTATCATCACCCGCAATACATCCGACTACTTCTGAAAAATGCAATGCATCCAGCGCTGCCGCAACAGCCATAGCCATACCGGATACGGTCTTGACTACTAGAATATTCTGAGCCATTTCCATTCCGATATAACCGTCCTTGAGCACACGAATATACTTGTCGCCCAAGTCAGTCTGAGTATGTGTAATCAGAATATAATGAGGTACTCCGTTAGGTCCGGGTACCTTTGACAAACCAAGTTCCCTTATATCTCTTGATACAGTTGCCTGAGTAACGTCAAAACCGCTTCTGCACAGCATACTGGCCATTTCTTCCTGAGTACCGATATTATTTTTCTCTATTAATTCAAGTATCTTCTTCTGTCTTACTGTTTTCATTATTTCTCACTCATCTTTCTGTTAAGAACATCTAGAAAGCTGTCTTTGCCCAAGCGAGCAATAGTGATATATCTGTTAGAACGTCCGACAACTATACTGTCACCGGTGTGAACAATCTGACGGTTGCTTCCATCAAAGCTTACCTCCATCTCCTGTTCATGATTATCCTTAGAGAGAGGGATTTTAATCTCTACCACATCATCTCCGGATAGGATAATACTTCTCTGATTAAGAGAATGAGGACAAATAGGTGTAAGCATTATAAGTTCTGATGCAGGACTTGCCAGAGGACCACCTGCCGACAAATTATATCCTGTAGAACCTGTCGGTGTAGAAAGAATAATGCCATCTGCCAAATACTCATGAAGAAAACGACCGTTAACATAGATTTCAAAGCTTAAAATCTTGAGGCTTCCACATCTGGTTAAAACCACATCATTAAATGCCCAAATCGCTTTTTTATCTGCATTCTGATCTGTATCTGCTGTATTTATAGCATCAACATCAGCATCACACTTAGTATTAATATTGACCTTACCTTCAAGCAGCATTCGCTTTTCCAGTACAAAATCATCTTCAATCAATCTGTCAAGAGAAGTCTCGATGTTGTCGCGCTCAATCTCAGTAAGGAATCCAAGATTACCCAGATTAACTCCGATATAAGGACCGTCTGATGGCAGCTCTCGAATCGCCTGAAGCATGGTTCCATCACCGCCGAGTACAAGTGTCATAGCATCGGTCTGATCACTTTCGCATACACTTGCGCCCTTTTTACACAAATAATCCTTAACCTTATTGGTAACGACATCATCTATATCTTTATATGGATTTGTATAAATAACAAACTTATTCATTCCCTATACCCTCATAGGTCAATCATAATTCATGTGACTGAGATACTATTCCATCAATCAATGCCTTGAATTCATCTTCAAAAGCAAGGCCATCTCCATTCGCGAGGAGTCCGGCGAGTTTATCTTCCGCATCGCCTTCTGTCATAGAAACAACATCATCCGTAATGTCATTTCTTTTTACAATGTGCATCAGATACTCAATATTTCCTTCAGGCCCCTTGATAGGTGAAAAATCAATAGCCTTAACATCAAATCCAATCATATCTGCATAGGTTGTGATCTTAGAAATAACCTCACGATGAGTCTCAGGTTCACGGACAACACCATTTTTTCCAACCTTCTCACGGCCGGCCTCAAACTGCGGCTTGATAAGACATACCATCTGTCCGCCTTCTTTCAAAAGATTGCGAGCAGGAATAAGTATCTTGGTCAATGATATGAAGGATACATCCACACTGGCAAAATCCAATGCGTCTTCAATATCTTCAGGCTTCATGAATCTAAAGTTAGTCTGTTCCATAACAACTACTTTAGGATCATTTCTAAGCTTCCACGCCAGCTGTCCATGGCCTACATCTACCGAATATACTTTGGAAGCACCCTTTTGAAGCATACAATCGGTAAATCCTCCGGTTGATGCTCCTATATCCATGCATACGCAATCATCGAGCAAAAATCCCCAGATTTCCATTGCCTTTTCAAGCTTCAAGCCTCCACGGCTCACATACTTGGGTGTAGCGCCTCTTACCTCTAACGATTTAATTTTTGATTCATCAAAAAAGGTACCTGCCTTGTCTTCTTTTTGTCCGTTAACATACACATTACCGGACATTATTATGGCCTTTGCCTTCTCTCTTGAAGGCGCATATCCATCCTTTACAAGCAGTACATCAAGTCTTTCTTTCATATCCGTCTCCGAATCAACTTTATGCCCAAGATTAATTATTTAGATTCAAAAGCCTTGGCGATACTATCTGCAATTGATTCTGCATCAAGACCGTAAATCTTCATAAGCTCATCTACCGAACCATGCTCGATAAACTTATCGGGAAGACTTAAAATCATGCATTCAGCGTCAAGTTTCTCACGTGACATATAGTCGAGAACCTTCTCACCATATCCACCCGATCTGACATTTTCCTCAATAGTAACGATAAGCTTATGTGCTCTCGAAGCTTCCAGAATAGCTTCCTCATCTATCGGCTTAACAAATCTCGCATTTATAAGACTAACATTATAGCCTTTGTCTTTGAGTATATTTCTCGCATTTTCTGCCACTCTTACCATGCTTCCCACAGCAAAAATAGCTATATCAGCTTCTCTGTATATCCACTCTGACACTCCGGTCTCAATATCTGCTCTGAATTCTTCAAGTCCCTCATATACAGGGCCTCTGGGATACCTGATAGCAATTGGACAATTATTTGAAGTCGCATATTTGAGCATATCAGAAAACTCCCACTTATTCTTAGGAGCACATACTATCATATTGGGCATGCAGGAAAGATATGACAAATCAAATATACCCTGATGTGTCTCACCATCTTTTCCGACAAGTCCTGCTCTGTCAACAGCAAATACTACCGGAAGGTTCTGAATACATACGTCATGTAATATCTGATCATATGCCCTCTGAAGGAATGAGGAATATATAGCCACAACAGGCTTTAATCCACCAGTAGCAAGTCCCGCCGCAAATGTAACTGCATGTTCTTCAGCGATACCTACATCAAACAGTCTCTCCGGATAAATATTTGAAAAACGCTTAAGGCCTGTACCATCAGGCATAGCTGCGGTTACAGCACAGATTCTTTCATCCCTCTTGGCAAGCTTTAACATAACCGTAGAGAAAATATCCGTCCACGATACACTAGATGAATTCTTAGGAAGTCCTGTCTCTATATCAAAAGGATCAGTTCCGTGGAATCTTGCCGGATGCTTTACAGCCGGTGAATAACCACGCCCTTTTTCTGTAACGACATGGATCATTACAGCTCTCTTAAGCCTCTTGGCCTCCTTGATAGCTTTACGCATATCCATGATATTATGGCCATCAACAGGTCCAAGATATACAATACCCATCTCTTCGAATAACATACCGGGGCTCATTAATGACTTAAAGCTGTTCTTAGCTCTTCTTATTGAATTAACGATAGTATTACCGCGCTTTGTACCTGAAATCTTATAATAAATGTCATCCTTTAAGTCAAGATATCCTTCAGAAGTACGGATATTGGTAAGGTATTTAGGGATACCTCCGACATTTTCCGCAATCGACATTTTATTATCATTCAGAATTATAATAAGATTAGAATCACACTTTCCGGCATTATTGAGTGCTTCAAAAGCCATTCCGCCTGTAAGTGCACCGTCACCGATTACCGCTACAACCGTATTATTCTGACCCAATACATCTCTAGCCTTAGCCATTCCCAAAGCAGCTGATATAGAGGTCGAGCTGTGTCCTGTATCAAAGCTGTCACATTCGCTTTCTCTTCTCTTAGGGAATCCGCTCATACCACCGTACTGTCTGAGTGTATCAAAGCCCTTCTTACGTCCGGTCAAAACCTTATGTGTATATGCCTGATGCCCTACATCCCATACAATCTTGTCCTTTTTCAAGTCCAGTTCAAGATGCAGCGCCATTGTAAGCTCTACACTTCCCAGATTAGATGCCAAATGTCCGCCGGTTACACTTATCTTTTCTATTAAAAAATCTCTGATTTCAGAAGCAAGCTGATCATAATGTTCAGGCTTAATCTTCTTAATATCTCCTGCTTTTTCAATCTTCTCTAAATACATACTTATTTTCTCCGGGTCACAAGTGATAATACCAGGGCGTCCAAAAACTCATGGTCACCTTCTATTCCTGCAAGAATAGCTTCGGCTTCATTACTGAGTAGTTCAACATCAGCCTTAGACTGTTCCAGTCCCTTAAGCGTCACATAAGTAACCTTATCGTTTGCTGCGTCACTTCCAACCTTTTTACCTAATTCTTCTGTATTTCCGATGATATCAAGTATATCATCCTGTATTTGGAATGCTATACCGACATTATATCCGCAACGCTCCATAGCATTTAACTGATCATCATCAGCACCGCCTAAAATAGCACCCATCATGAGTGCGGCCTGTATCAGACATGCAGTCTTATGTTCGTGAATAAACATAAGCTCGTCAAGTTTAACCGAGTTGCCTTTACCCTCTGCTTCCAAATCTGCAGTCTGACCACCGATCATTCCAAAGCTTCCGGCCTTTTTAGACAGGCAGGCAGCAGCTCTGATAAGTCTCTGAGCCATGACCGCGTCATTTTTTTCAAATTCTTTTACAGCAGCCTCATTTAATATCTCAAATGCATAATTAAGTAATCCATCACCGGCAAGGATACCGATTGCATCTCCGTATACCTTCCAGGTTGTGAGTCTGCCTCTTCTGTATTCGTCATTATCCATGGCCGGTAGATCATCATGAACAAGTGAATAAGTATGAACACATTCAATTGCTGCCATTGCTGCAGTAACTGCATCAGGAACGATCGGGAAACCTTCACCGGCAAACATCCTGTAGGTTTCCAATACCAGCATCGGTCTAAGACGTTTTCCGCCCGCAAGTACAGAATAATTCATTGCAGCAAACACCTTGGAAGCATTACCCTTTTCTTCCGGGAGATATCCGCCAATCACATTCTCAATATACTCAACGCGCTTGTCCAATTCATTCTTAAAACATGCTGCATCCATCACTCAAAATCCTCAGTTTCACCATTATCCATCAAAAGCTGAACCTTCTTTTCAACCCTGTCGATAGACTCATTACATTCCTTAACAAGCTTGATTCCTTCACTATACTTTTCAAAAGCATCATCCAGTGATATCTCATCGCTCTCAAGCTGTTCAATTATCTTATCAAGAACATCCAATCTTTCTTCAAGATTCATTTCATTATTTTCAGTCGCATTTTTACTCATATATTTACTCTCAAAATAGCATCAGCTTCGAACCACACCGGTTACAACTGCCTCAATACGTCCATCATTAAGTGTTATATCAATACTGTCATCAACAGCAACCTGTTCGACGCTTTTAACTCTTTTTCCATTATCATCAGCCAGATAAGCGAAACCACTTTCAAGCCTTTTGAGCGGTGATAAGCCATCCAGCTTCGATGCGGTAATCGCAAGACGATTTTTTCTCTTTACCAGTATATTATCAAAATGTCTGTCAAACCTGTCCGCATAATTAACAATACGTTCTCTGAATGTTTTTACCTTTGACTGCGGTGAAAGCAATAACAACTGACGCTTACGGTATTCAGTCTCAGTTCTGTATTGTCTGATAATTTCAAACATTTCGCTGTCGAGTCTATGTTTTTTATCCTCAATCAGATCATCGATTTCTCTTAATTCCCTGACCGCTATCTCCGCAGCAGCCGAAGGTGTTGCCGCACGTTTATCCGCGACAAAATCAGCTATTGTAAAATCAACCTCATGACCTACAGCCGATATAATCGGTGTATTGCTATCAAAAATAGCCTGCGCTACAATTCGCTCATTAAACGCCCAGAGATCTTCTATCGATCCACCGCCTCTTCCAACGATAATGACATCAACACCATAATCATCTAATGCTTTAATAGCTTTTACAATTCCCGGAGCAGCCTCAGATCCCTGAACCGGTGTCGGATACAATATCAGCTCTATATAAGGATTTCTTCGTTTAGCAACGTTAATTATATCTCGTACAGCTGCACCGCTGCTTGCAGTTGCTATACCGATTCTTTGAGCATTTTTAGGAAGTGCCCGCTTGTATTCGGAAGCAAACATTCCTTCCTCTTCAAGCTCTCTCTTTAACTGCTCATACTTCTCGTATAATGCACCCAGGCCATCGAGTTCAATTTTATCAGCGTACAGCTGATACTGACCTCCATCAAGATAAACATCAACGCAGCCCGTGATAATTACCTGCTGGCCATCTGTCAGAGTAAATCCAAGCCCTCTGTTTCGTTTTCCGGCAAACATTACACATTTAATGGCGCTTCCACCTTCTTTTAAGGTGAAATAAATATGCCCCGTAGGATGATACTTACAATTACTCACCTCACCCTTAACCTGTAAGGATCTTAGCAAGTAATCCTGCGTAAACATATTCTTTATATATTTATTAAGTTGTTCTACCGAATAAACATTTTTCTGCATCATATATCAAACAAGCAGTACCCTGAGGTACTGCTCAAATCATACAATAACCAATTAAATAAAATAATTTATGCGATTCCCTGCGCCTTCTTAACCTTAGTAAGAATAGCATTAACAAAAGCACCGGAATTATCCTGACCATATGTCTTAGCCAGTTCTACCGCTTCATTGATAGCAGTTCCGGCGGGAATATCATCATCAAAGCACAACTCATATACAGCAAGGCGAAGTACTGTTACATCAACCTTACCCATACGCTTAGTATCCCATCCCTCGGTATTGTCATTGATAATCTTATCAATCTCTTCAATACGTTCAAGTACTGCTTCATATTTAGCAGTTACATAATTAATATCTTTCTCTTCTACAGTTCCGTATTCATCATCTGTGCAGAACAACTGAACCTGTTCCTGCATATCCTCTTCTGAATTGAACTCTATTCTGAAAAGAAGCTTAAAAACACGATCTCTTAATTCATGTCTGTTCATAAAGTCACCAATAATTAAATTTCTACACTAATAACACGTACATTTACAGTCTTAACAGTCATTCCGGTCATATTCTCAACAGATGCCTTAACCTTATTCTGTACATTCTGAACTACAGAAGGAATAGACTTGCCGTTCTTAATAGAGATAAGCATAGAAATCTTTATAATGCCATCATTGATAGCAACCTTAACTCCCTTAGTCTTATCATGAATACCAACCTTACTCATGATCTCGCTTGTATATGTATCACCTACACCACATACGCCCTCAGTCTCTGAAGCAGCAAGAGCTGCAATCATTGCAACAACACCGTCAGCGATGCAGATTTCTCCGCCATTTGATGAAATGGTAACAGTTGTTGAAGATTTATCAGAACCTGTTACTTTATCAGTTACTTTATCAATAATATCCTTAGCTGCCATTGTAATCTCCTTCCTGCAAACCGACCGTAAAATCGAACCTGCAATCAAAAGTTATTATACCACACAAAACTATATTTCCAAAGTGTATTTCGTTATCTTAAGAAAATCCTAATTCTTGCTAAACTCGGTAAGAATAAGTCCCTTATTTCTCTCAACTGTCATACCAACGCTCCATGCATTGATAAACAAAAGAAGCGGATTACCCTTCATATCCTTAACCTTCTTCATATCAGAAGTACCCTGAAGCTTAGCTACATCAAAGTCCTGATGATTTTCAATCCATCTGATATGCTCATAAGGCAGATTCTCAAGTCTGATTTCTACATTGTACTCATTTTCAAGTCTGTATTTAAGTACATCAAACTGCAGGATACCTACTACACCTACGATAATCTCTTCCAGACCTGTATTAAACTCCTGAAATATCTGAATAGCACCTTCCTGCGCAATCTGTTCGATACCCTTGACAAACTGCTTACGCTTCATGGTATCAAGCTGGCGAACTCTGGCAAAATGCTCAGGAGCAAATGTAGGAATACCTTCATACTTAAAGTTCTTCTTAGGTGCACAAAGAGTATCACCTATAGAAAAAATACCCGGATCAAATACGCCGATAATATCTCCGGCATATGCTTCACTCAAAATCTTTCTCTCATCAGCCATAATCTGCTGAGGCTGTGAAAGTCTCATTACTTTATTGCCCTGAACATGTCTTACTTCAGCCTGTGCATCATATCTTCCTGAGCAGATTCTGATAAATGCTACACGGTCCCTGTGAGCCTTGTTCATATTAGCCTGAATCTTAAATACAAAAGCACTGAAGTCCTCTTCAAGAGGATTAATCTCCTTGCCTTCCGCAATTCTGGGAAGCGGATCTGTAGCCATATTAAGGAAATGCTTTAAGAAAATCTCTACACCAAAATTAGTAAGAGCTGATCCGAAGCATACAGGAGTAAGGTCACCCTTGCGGACAACATCAAGATCAAATTCAGCGCCGGCTCCATCGAGCAGCTCAAGTTCCTCAAAAAGCTTATCAGCAGCTTCATCACCGATAGTACTTCTAAGAAGAGCTTCATCAGAAACAGGAATCTCTGTAGCCACACCTTCCTTAGTACCCTTCTCGGTATCTGAATAACATATTACACACTGCTTATTTCTGTCGTATACACCCTTAAATCCTTTACCTGAACCAATAGGCCAGTTAACAGGACAGGTAGAAATACCCAGTTCCTTCTCGATATCATCAAGAAGATCAAAGGTATCCATTGCATCACGGTCCATCTTATTAATAAACGTAAAAATAGGAATATGTCTCATAACACATACCTTGAAAAGCTTACGTGTCTGAGCCTCTACACCCTTTGATGCATCGATAACCATGACTGCCGAGTCTGCAGCCATCAAAGTACGATATGTATCTTCGGAGAAATCCTGGTGTCCGGGAGTATCAAGAATATTGATGCAATATCCGTCATATTCAAACTGTAAAACAGATGAAGTAACAGAAATACCTCTTTCCTTCTCAATCTCCATCCAGTCTGAAACTGCATGTCTTGCTGTTGCCTTACCTTTTACGGATCCCGCAAGATTGATAGCTCCACCATAGAGCAAGAACTTCTCAGTAAGTGTTGTTTTACCTGCATCGGGATGGCTTATAATTGCAAAAGTACGACGTCTTTTGATTTCTGATGCTATATCGGACATTATCTCAAATTCCTCTCTTCGATAAACATATTCATAAATCTAAATGCTCAATATAAATAAGCATATGCTTATATAAAACATTTAAAACACCAATAACGCCTTACAAGGGCGCATATACTCACAAATATTAGCATTTTTATGAATATTTGTAAAAGCTTTTTTCTAAATATACCCCAGTGTTCTAAGCAGCCATAACCATCCGGTCAATGAAAATGCTGATAGTAATGTTGTAAGCATAACAACCGATGAAGAAAGCACGCCATCATGTCCCATATTTTTTGCCATTACAAAACAGCTAACTGTTGTCGCACTTCCAAGCATTACAAGTATTGCCACAAGTTCTTCATTTCTGTATCCCATATATATGGCAAGCGGAAGAAATATAGCCGCAAATGCAATCAGCTTCATAAATGCAGCAATCGCAGATTCTCCGATCTTGCCAAACGCCTTCTTAAAATCAAAAGTTGCTCCCATGGCAATAAGCCCCATAGGTGTAGCTACATTGGCAACATTGGTAACAACCTTAGCCGGTATACCTGACAACGGAAGCTTTAATAAAGACCATATAATTCCCACAAAAATGCCTATAAGAATCGGATTTGTCACGATGCCTTTAAGGGTCTTAACAATAGTTTTTCCGCTGAGTCCACCACCTTCAGGCTTAAGAAGTGAAAGCACAATAACTGCCATAATATTATAGAGTGGCACGCTTCCGATTATCATAAGCGGTCCCAATCCTGAAGTTCCGTATATTGTCTGAATAAAAGCAATACCAAGCAATGCCGCACTGCTTCTGTATGAAGATTGAACAAACTCTCCTCTGCAGGCCTTATCCTTTAATAAGAAGGATACTCCAACCGCTATCGCAATCGACACTACTGTTACCAGGAAGCAAAATACAACGAATTTTCCATTCCATGCTTCACGAAAATCAACCTCCGCCAGATTCTTAAATACAAGAACTGGCAGAGGTACTGTAAATACAAACTTATTCATTTTTGATGCGAACTCATCATCTACCCAATGAAGCTTATGGAATATATAACCCAATACCATAAGCAAAAATATGGGTACTGTCGCATTAAGACTAAATACTAAATTGTCCATAACTATTCATCGAGAAAAGCATCTATCTTCTTAACTGTTTTTCTCCTTGTCACCCTTGGTCCGAAAACTATTTTTTGAAGTTTTCTCATTTTATCCATGTTACCATAGCACTGAAGAACACCGGAATGATATGCATCATGAAATGTCATCTTACCGTCAGCAATATCAAATATAGTATCTGCGCTAATAATAATCAAGCCATCTCTGTCGTAATAGTCGTATGGCTCAACAGATATGTGTCGATCAGCAATTTCGAGATAAAAAATACCCTCTCCTTCACCAACAACATTAACCTGAACAGCTATATGCTCGAAAATATCTCGTGCATCCGCATTTTCATACACTGAACGAACCTTGTCAACAATCTCCTCATATGTCATAAGTATCACCCCACTCCCTTGATTGTCTCTCTATACCATGAAAGTGAATTAATATACGCCTCGTAAATCTTATCAGTATTATATTTCCTGATTGTCATTAATCTCGACACTTCACACCAGTCAGCTTTTTCATAAGCCAACATAAATTCATATACCGGTGCAAGCACCCCACTCATTGATGCTAACGCGTCCTTTATATTTTTTGACAGCTGCAATGTCTCAAGAGCTTCTGCCATAGGCATTTCCAACACTACATCAATAATAGAGAATAATCCCATAAGGAAAAGTTCATCATTATAATTTTTTAATCCTACAACCTCTGCAAGATTCTCAGCAAATTTTGCTCTGAGAAGTGAAAGTCTGGTAAGCTCGTTAGGCTTATCATCGCACAGATTATCCATAACCGCTGTATTAATCCACTTCTTAAGTTCACGCTGTCCAAGCATTGCCGCGGCATGCTTGATTGTCTTTATCTCAGACATCTTAACCACGCGATTAACCATCAGAAGAAGTGACATTGTAATAGCTGAATCCTTGGAAATAATATCAGCAGCGTCGTTGATCTCAAAATCTTCACTGTTTACAAGCGAAAGAAGCTGAAGCTGTGTAGCTTTAACAGGTGACAGTTCATGATCATTTTTACCTGCAGGAATTCTGTAGAACTCACCCTCGTAAAAATCATAGCCACCTTCGCGCTTTATATCTTCGAACTCATCCATTGTGCCGATATTACCGGCTACGAGTCTGATATTCGGGAAAAGGCGTTCAAAATATATCTTAGCTTTATCGATAGCGATTTTCTTATGATTAAGGAAAATGTAATCCGCAAGTGAAAGTATTGATGAGTAAACCTGAAACTCAGGAACCGAAAGTCTTCTAATTGCTATTCCAAAGCCCTGACTTTTTAATTCTTTGATTCGCTCAATATACATATCAACAGGAGGTATTGTTCTGTCAATCAGCAACACAATCCTGTTTCTTGCTTCAGTACATGCACTTGTTATATCTGAAAAAATAGAAACATTTGTTATCGGAACAAACACCGGCTTATCTTCGGAAAGAGTATCCAGGCCCATAGTATTAACCGCTTCAATACCTTCAACGTATGTAGAGCCATCATACATTCCTGTTCCGTCTGTATTGAACGGATTAAGGAACTGATACTCACGCTGAGCAAACACAGAATATGCATTTACATTCAGTTCTTCGTCAAAAAGCGGGATAAGTGTAAGCAGCATAAATACTCCTTTCTCCTACTTGAAAATAATTAACTCTTTTTCTTTGTAACAAGACTGGAAATAACAACTATAAACGTTCCAAGGAAGATGGAAACATCTGAAATATTAAACACAAAATTGCGAATCTTCTTAGGCTTAACATCCAGGCTGGCATAATCCATTACATAACCCTTTTTAACTCTGTCATAGGTATTACTCATAGCTCCGCCCAAGAGGAACATATAACCAATCTTTTCAAATATTGTTCCACTGCCGATAACAGCAGAATACAACGCACCAAAGACGCCTCCGCACGCAATAGATGACGCGAGTTTCACCTTATCGGGATACTTTTCTCCAATATTAAAGATTGCACCCTTATTATGATGTCTGCGAAGAATAAACTTACCCTTTTTAACAGGTACAGTTGCCTCTTCACCTTCCTTTGGAAGTTCTTTATCCATCTTATCTTTAATATATAAATCAGTCGCAGCAATCAGTGCCGCACCCGCAAAAGGTAATAATCTTTTTACAGCTTCTTTTGTAGCGCCCATAAGATATCTCCTATAAATATTTTTAATATATTTTATCATTTATTAGTAAAAAATAAAACTAAACAAACTTAAATAAATATGAATTATCCATCAAATATTCATCAGATAATAGGCATCAAATAATATACAATCGCGTTAAACATTAGGAACGCGTGAAGAACTGCAGGTAAAATAAATCACCTGATACTCTTCGGAGATATTATTTATCAGCTTCAATGCTCCATCAATCTTATTATCATCCAGATTGACAAATGGATCATCCATTATTATATATGGCTTTTCATTCTTAAACATAGCTTCGGTAAGTGACATTCTGAATGCAATTCCCGCAAGATCTCTAAGCCCGCGACTAAATGCCTCCGGTTTGCGGATTTTTCCTTCCGAATATATATTTAAGTTAGTATTTGCATCAAAACTGTAATTCTCTGAATCGCTTCCATCAAGGAGCTCGAAATACTTTCTGAAATTATTAGTTATAGGTTCACTGTATCTTTTTACAAAAGAAGTCTTAGCCTCATTCAGATACTTTCTGGTTATCTCCAAAAGTCTTGCCTTTTCATTCTGATTTTCCAGTTCTCGCTGTAGAGAAGCAAGCTCTTCTTCTTTCTCGGCAAGTATATCAAGAGACTCTTCTGCAGCTTCAATCTGAGTCCTGTAAATCACACAATTTTCTGAAGCTATTTCTATCTTACGATTTAGTTCATCAATCTCGTCATCGGAATCAATCGCCCCGTTATCTGATGGATTATAAGCATTCTTTACAGATAAAAAGTCAGGTTCATTTTCCATATTGCTAATCTTTTTTGTAAGATCATTAAGCCTTTTCTCGTTTTGTCTATTAAGCTCATAGCAGTTCATTTGTACCTTGAGATTATACAATTTCTCTATATAATCAGAGCCCTGAACAAATCCGGAAAACTTAGAAAAGAATGTATCTAGTTCGTTGCATAAGCCTGTTATTTTGATACTCTCACTATTTAAGTCAGCATTCTGTTTTCTGACACATAGCTTTTTGTAGTAATCCAAATCATCCCTTACTCTACATATCTTTCGTCCGACATCATATTTATCAAAATGAATTTCATATTTAGTAAGAATAGCCATCAGTCTGTTTTTAAGTAATTGAATCTTACCTTTGACCTCTGACAGCTGTTCACTGTAAACACTTCGTTCGTGTTCCTTTTTTCTATTACTCTTAATTACATTTATTGCAGACGAAATGATAATAATTGATATAATCAATACCACAGCACCCACTCCGCCTATTAATAAAGCAGTTGTGCCTCCCATCTTCATGAACTTATACATATAAACAGCAAACGCTATAGCTGCTATACCAAGAATCACTCCGCATATACCTGTGCCACGCTTAAAAGCAGCACCATTTTCATTCTCTTCATCACCCAGGGATTCAAGTTTCGTCTCGATATTTTCTCTGCTTCTTCGCAGTTCATCTCCTTCATCAAGAATGCTAAGCGCCTCATCCAGTTCATCAGCCGCCTCAGGTTTATCACTGAAAATTTCCGATAATCTGTTATACTCACTCAGTTCATTATAGCTAAATTCCTCACCTGTTTTTTTATTCCTAAGGTACATTAATTCATTAATCTTGTCCGAAATATCAACAATACACTCTTCTGACGGTAAATCGTCCTCATTCATCATAAAAAGCGCATAGTTATTTTGAGCAGATTTTTTTAATTCATTTTCAAGTTCATATCGTTCCTTTATAAGCTTTTCATATTGCTCTTTAATAATGTAATAGCTTTTATTTCTGGCACTTTCATTTTTCCTGCTTTCAAGCTTTGATATCTGTTCACGCAGACTAGCCATATCAGACTTTTCCTTTTCAAGAAGCTCGAGCTTATTGTGATACTCCTTTTCAACATTCTCACGTGTTCTCAATTCCGCCTGTAAAGAATAAATGCTTTCTTTAAGCTTTGATCTCGAACCGGTCTTTCTGGCGTCAGTCATTTCATTCAATAATTTGTGTAAGGCTTCATCAACCTTATTAAAATTATTAATATCATCTGTACTTTCGGTAAGATTACCAAGCTTGGCATTAATACCATCCGTAGACCTGGTCTCGCAATCATTCTGTGAAAACATTACACTTCGTTTGAATGACTCACTGTCAATTCCAAAGATTTGTTCACCGATTTTAACACTGAAATCATCAACAACCAGCATAGTTTCAGCATCTCTTACTTCGAAAAAATCTTCATTATCTTTTTTGCCAAACTGTCTGATTATAATATATCTTTTATCATTGGTCTCTATAGTGATTCGTCCGCCGTAAATACCTCCCTGCCAAGGCATATACCTTGAACGTTCTCTTACCATATCGCCCTTTTTAGTCTCATTATCAAAACCATAGAGCATTACTCTTAAAAATGATGACAATGTACTTTTACCGTAACCGTTATCCTCAAAAATAACATTGGTTCCATCCTTAAAATCGAGGTCGAAATTGCTAAGTTTTCCGAAATTATCAATATGACAGCTGATTATTTTCATAAGTCAATCTCCTCCCCCTTTAACGCTCTGATTCCTAACCTTATAATCGCGGCTTTATCATCATCACTAAGTGTTTGATCTGCAAATACAGTTCTGACAAATTCACCCTTCAGCGACTCATCCAGCGCATAATCCTTAAAATCAACTCGATACTCAGAATTATCATGAACCCTCACATGCATATAATTGCTGTTAAAATACTGTTCAAGCATATGGACATTCTTATCGCAGGATATGTCTGTTGCTCCTGTTAGTTCAATTAAAAAGATCGCATCCGAAGAATGAATATTTGCTTCGACAACACTCTTTACTTTTTCAAGAACATCGACCGAATTCATACATTCACTGATATCTACATCGATCTTAAGTATGTCACGTGTTTCTACAGATTTAAGCGTCACTTTTTGAGATTTATTTTCTCTGTCTATATCCAAAACAACAAAACCATGTTCACCGCATTCATCAAAACCTCTGCTTGAGAGACATCCCGGATAACAGTAATATCCATTCTTATCAAGTGAGTCATATCTGTATGAATGTATATGTCCCAATGCAAGGTAATCTATGCCGCATCCTCTCAGATTCCTAAGATTAATACAGGCACCTTCACCAACATCACCATGCATCATTACTATATTAAATGCATTCATATCCAAAGCAGGAATGGTCGTTGCACATGATGAATCACTATTTTCCACCGCACTGACTGTAACACTGCAGCCTTGTCTGTCATGCAAATCCGCAATAGTATATGTCATCCAATCTTTATCAAACATCTTAAGATTAGCCGGCATCATCTGATTATCCTCATATAATTCATCACAGTCGTGATTACCTTTTAAGTAATAAAAGTTAATCCCCGGATGCGAAGTCATCACATCGGTAACAAATTTGACCGCACTTGCAGAAGGTCTCTTTTTATCAAAAAGATCCCCTGCAATAAGTATATTCTCAATATCATTGGAACGCGCATATTCAACCATACGTCCGAATCCAAGTAACAGTTCTTCCCTTCTCTTCGCTGCTATATCCTTCGGATAAGACGACAAGGATGAATCAAGATGTAAATCTGCGCAATGAATAATCTTCATACGTCACCTCACTAAATGCTATATTCCCACCAAAATAAATTAATCAACGTCTACACAAATTATACCATATATACTATATAAAACACATTTTGAGGGAACTTAATGTCTCTAAAAGCATTTCCTATAATATAAATAAATCTTTTTTCTTTTTTTATAAAAACTTGTTGACAGTATTTAGTAAATTTGATAATATACACAAGGTTGCTGATTTACAGCAAGTAAGCTGATGTGGCTCAGTCGGTAGAGCGTCGCCTTGGTAAGGCGGAGGTCACGGGTCCGATTCCCGTCATCAGCTTTATTTTTTTGTTTAAAATTCAAAAAAGAGGTATTTTCCATGCGTGAAAGTGGTATTTTATGTCCCATCTTCTCTTTGGCATCCAGATTCGGAATAGGATGCTTATCTAAGGAAGCTTATTCTTTTATTGATTTCCTCTATGAATCAGGCCAGGGTTATTGGCAGATTCTTCCCGTAGGACCTACCGGTTACGGCAATTCACCCTATCAGCCTTTTTCTGCATTTGCAGGTAATCCATACTTCATCTCTCCCGAGACACTTATCGAGGAAGGTCTTCTCACCTGGGATGAGTGCAACAATATGCACTGGGGTAACGACGAGGAACGTGTTGATTACGGCGCGCTCTATGAAAACAGACAAAATCTCCTCATACTTGCATTTAACCGTTTCAAGGAACAAAAAGGATTAGAATCTAAAGAATATAAGGCATTTGTTGAAAAAGAAAGTTTCTGGCTCGAGGACTATTGCCTGTTCAGAGCTATAAAACTAAGCAAAGACGGTGCAAGCTGGGAAACCTGGGATAAGCCTCTCAAAACACGTGAAAAGAAAGCTCTTGATTCTATTAAAAAAGAACTTTCAGACATGATAGAGCTCTTCCGTTTCCAGCAGTATAAGTTCACTGAGCAGTGGAACAGTTTAAGAAAATATGCATCAGAGAAAAATGTCAAAATCATCGGAGATATCCCTTTCTATGTATCAATGGACAGTGCCGATGTATGGGCACATCCTGAGGTATTCCAGATGGATAAAGATCTGGCACCTAAGGTTGTGGCAGGATGCCCGCCCGATGCATTCTCTTCTACCGGCCAGCTTTGGGGCAATCCTATTTATGATTGGAAGGCACTTAAAAAGAACGGTTATGACTGGTGGATTAAGCGCATAGAAAGAAGCTATGATTTATATGATGTACTTCGCATAGACCATTTCCATGGATTTTCTGAATATTATGCAGTTCCTTATAAAGATGAAACTGCAATCAACGGTACTCAGAACAAAGGTCCCGCAATGGACTTTTTCAATGTTCTTAAAGAAAAGACCGGTGATTTCATAACTGAGGATGGTCCCAGAATCATTGCAGAAGACCTTGGTACTGTAACCAAAGAAAACCAGCAGTTACTGGCTGATACTCAGATACCCGGAATGAAGATTCTCCAGTATGCATTTACCAGTTGGGACAGCATCTACATGCCTTATAAGCATATCAAAAACTGTGTAGTATATACCGGAACTCATGATAATATGCCTACCCGCGCATGGCTCGACTGCATAAACGATGGCGAACGCGATTATCTTCGTCGCTATCTCAATTCAATGAACAGTGATTATGGTGCACTCGTTTGGGATATGATCAGAGAATGCTATCGTTCTGTATCCGATCTGTGCGTAATTCCTATCCAGGATTATCTTGTTAAGAGTCATGAATCAAGAATCAATATTCCCGGTGGCTCTGAAGGCAATTGGGAGTGGCGTCTTAAGCCCGGATTTTTATCTCATGAACTGGCATCAAGCATCAGAAACCTTACGGAGATTTACGGAAGAATTCCAAGACAGAAATAAATCTTACATTAAATATTACACAAAAACATACGTGAAATAACCAAGAAAGCCCATGCGTATTATCTGCATGGGCTTCTTTTAGACTTCATACAACCTATAAATTATATTATATTATCTTATTTTATTTTAATAACTCTTGTTTACTTCAATAACACTTATTTATTTCAATAACTCTTCTACAAATGCTACATAGTCAACACAAGTGTTACACTTTGGAGCATAATCGATAAGAAGCTTCTTGCATTCCTGCGCTTCCTTGGTCTTAACACACTCTCTTACAGTAGTATTAAAGAGCTTGGTTCCCATCTTCTGAGCGTGTTCCTCAATAGCAAGCTTTGTCTCTCTCTCAAGATTTGATCTTCCTGAATATTTAACTAACAAAAGACCTGCAATTTCAAGATTACGATTCTGTCTACGCTTTACCGCCATTATAGTCTCATTTAACTGGTCAATACCCTGCATTGCATATGAATCGGCCGTAACAGGGATAATAACCTTATCAGCTGCTATCAGGCAGTTATAAAGAGTGATGTTAAGTGAGGGAGCCGTATCAATCACAACATAATCATATCCGTCAAGCATATCGATAGCATCCTTGAGTCTATAAAATCCCTCTACATCTCCGTCAAGCATCTTCTCTGCCTTAGCAAGCAAAGGGTCAGATGCAACAATATCACCGTTAGGAAGGTGCTGAACTGCATCCTCCAAAGGAAGCTTATCAGAGTCGATTATTACATCATAGAGAGTCGCATGGTCAGTAACCTGTGCCTCATATGTACTTGTGCTGTTACCCTGCGGATCAGCATCAATAAGAAGAACCTTTCCCTTTTTACCGAGTATTCCTGCAAGATTGGTTGCGGTTGTAGTCTTTCCGATTCCGCCCTTTTGATTTGCAACAACATAAACTACCATAAATATACCTGCTAATAAATAGCTTATCCTTTCAATTAATACCAATAATCCTATCAGTTACTATCACAAGAATTAAAATGCAATAGAACCGTCTATATTTTTATTTACAACATAAAAGATTGCGTTTTCTTCAGGCTTAACATAGATATCCAAAACCTCTATCTCATCATCCTTAACGCCCTTAGAAAGTATATCCTTCTTAATCTGCTGCAGGATATGCTCCTCATTGCGTTCTCTTCCCTGATACTGAATAACAACGTTCTTCTTGGCTGTAGCAAATCCTCCAACCTTCTCCATTGCTCTTTCCATGCTGTCTTTTCTTGCCATTGTTAATATGCTCCTTACCTATGCTTTATTATTTTCTTCAGCTTTACCTTAGCACGCTGAATAGCATTATCTGTTTCTTTGGGACTTCTGCCGATGACTCTAGCGATTTCGCTGTTAGTCATACCGGTCAGATACAATAAAAAATTCTCTCGCTCTAAATCAGTAAGTTCTTCATTTATAGCTGTAATCAATTCATCCTTCAATTCTCCTATGAGTGCCATCTTTTCAGGATCACTGTCATCAGCATTAGAAAGACGCTCTGCCAACGCCGGTCCCTCAGACTGATCCTCTCCTTCTGTTGATGCATACAGAGACACATAGTTATTTAAGAATGAATGCTTCTTTTCATTTGAAGCCTTAATTGCGTTATATATTTTTCTGGTTACACACAAATCCGCAAAAGTAAAAAAACTGGCATCACGCCCAAAATCATAATCATTGACTGCCTGAAACAGGCCAATCATGCCCTCCTGAATCAGATCCTCAGTCTCACCACCGAGAAGATATAATGATTTGGTCTTACTGAGTACCAAATTTTTATACTTAATCATCAAAAAATCCATAATGGCATTTTCACCACTTCTGTATCTTTCGATGAGTTCCTCATCAGAATATTCCGAATACTTATTTGCGTCGTAATTACCAGCCAAATTAACTCCTTTAAGTCAAATCATCATCAACTTAGGTTTACTTAATATCTTAATATATTATGTACTGCTTTACTGAAGTCTCTGTCTTACTATCTCATACGCAAGAATACCTGCGGCCACAGATGCATTAAGCGAATCGATATCACCCTTCATTGGAATTGATGCGATCATATCGCACTTTTCCTTAACAAGTCTTCCAACACCTTCACCTTCATTACCTATAACCAAACCGATAGGTCCCTTAAGATCAAGGTCATACATAGTAGTTCCACCCATATCAGCGCACACGAACCATAGACCTTCTTTTTTAAGTTCCTCTATAGTCTTCGCCATATTGGTAACCTTAGCAACAGGCGTATAATTAAGCGCACCGGCTGAAGTTCTTGCTACTGTTGCAGTAAGACCTACCGCTCTGTTTTTAGGAATAATAACTCCATGCGCACCTGCAAGATTTGCAGTTCTAATAATAGCTCCCAGATTATGGGGATCCTCTATATTATCAAGAAGGAAAATAAACGGTGGTTCGCCCTTTTCCTTAGCAAGTGCAAGGATATCACTAACCTCTGAGTACTCATAAGCAGCTGCGACAGCAATAACACCCTGATGCTTACCGGTTTCAGACATCTGATCAAGTCTTTCCTTGGTTACAAACTTAATAAGTGTATCACCTTTTTTAGCTTCTCTCTTAATAGTAACAATAGGTCCGTCCTGACATCCGTCTAGAATATATAACTTATCTATCGTCTTTCCGCTTCTGAAGGCCTCAATAACCGCATTCCTGCCTTCAATTGTAAATTCCTGGTATCCCATAATAAAATCCTTATTTCAAACAATTAAATAGTGCGCCCGGTAATTTCTAGTCCCTGCTTAACCAGTAAACAAGCGCGTTCCTGCTGTCCGGTCAAATACAAATATCCAATCAAAGCCTCAAAGCCCGTAGCTCTTCTGTAATCTGTAACACTGGCGTTTTTAGCTGTAGTGTGTGACTTCGCATTACGACCTCTGCGATAAATATCGGCTTCTTTTTCTGTAAGTACACCTTCGGCAGCCGCCAAAGCTTCAGCTATTTCAGCCTGCGTCTGTGCCTTTACATACTGAACTGTCATCTTATGGAGTTCATTTGCAGGTCTGTTGGCTCTCTCCACGACTACAGTTCTGATTATCAAATCATAGAAATCATCACCAATATACGCAAGAGTCAACGGTGAATAACCGTTAATATCCTTTTCCGCGCATTCAAATGTTTCTTTTATCTGTTCAAGTACATTTATGCTCTGTGCCATTTTACGCCCTCACGAGTATCCTCAATAACGATACCCTGCTCGAGAAGCTCATTTCTGATAGCATCAGCGCGTGCAAAATCCTTAGCCTTCTTAGCTTCCTTACGTTCTGCAATTTTGTCCTCAACAAATGCCGCAAGTTCTACATCCTCAGCACTAAGCTCAGGCTGTGCTTCCTCTTCCTTGGCAACAAGAAGATTAAGTCCAAGAACATAATCAAAATCAGCGATAACAGCACGCTTGGTAGCACCGTCAAGATCTGCCTTGAGTACATCATAGAGCATTGTAATACCCATTGCGGTATTGCAGTCATTACCTACAGTCTCAGCGAACTTATCGTGCCATTCCTTAACAGTTGCATCATTCGCAGTACCTTCAGCAGGGATTGCAGCTATCTTATTCTTAAGCTTCTTTAATGTAGAAGCAGCCTGATCAAGTGCCTCATATGAAAAAGTAAGAGGCTTACGATAATGTGACTGAAGTGCAAAGAATCTGTATGCAATAGGATCATATCCTTTTGACTCAAGAAGAGATACGGTAAGGAATTCTCCCTTGCTCTTACTCATTTTTCCGGTCTCATCATTAAGATGATGAACATGGAACCAGTAATTGCACCACTTGTGTCCGACAAATGCTTCACTCTGTGCAATCTCGTTGGTATGATGAGGGAACATATTATCAATTCCACCGCAGTGAATATCCATATATTCGCCAAGATGCTTCATACTGATGCATGAGCACTCAATATGCCATCCGGGATATCCTACTCCCCAAGGGCTGTCCCACTTAAGCGCCTGGTCTTCAAACTTTGACTTGGTAAACCAGAGAACAAAGTCATTCTTGTTTCTCTTGTTGGTATCCTCAGTAACATCGTCACGAACACCAACCATCATATCGTCTTCGCTCATATTACCGAATACATAATAATTCTCGAGCTTTGAGGTATCAAAATAGATATTCTCACCTGCCTGATATGCATATCCCTTTTCAAGAAGGACCTTAATCATATTGATAAACTCATCAATGCAGTTTGTTGCAGGCTCTACAACATCAGGCTTTTTAATGTTGAGCTTGCGGCAGTCTTCCATAAATGCATCTGTATAAAACTGTGCAATCTCAAGAACGGTCTTATGCTCACGCTTAGCACCCTTAAGCATCTTATCCTCACCGGTATCGGCATCAGAAGAAAGATGTCCTACATCGGTAATATTCATTACTCTCTTAACATCATATCCACTATATCTGAGAAGCTTTTCCAGAATATCCTCCATAAGATAGCTTCTGAGATTACCTATATGTGCAAAATGGTAAACGGTAGGTCCGCAGGTATACATAGCAACCTTGCCCTCTACATTGGGTTTGAAAAGCTCAACCTTCTTTGTAAGTGAATTAAAAATATACATATCTATCCTCCAAATAATAATCGTTTATGTTAAAGCACTTGTTTTTCAGTCTCTTCCGGCGCAGCCGCTACAGCCACTACATCCTCCTGCAGAGCCGTATACTGCCGATAAATCAGTATAATCAAAAGCACTTGCAAGTGCACAAATAGCCTGTGCAGAAATACCTTCACCACTACCGGTAAATCCAAGGCCTTCCTCTGTCGTCGCTTTGACGCTGACCTGATTAATATCTATACAAAGCGCATCTGCTATATTTTGTCTCATTGTATCAATATGAGGTCTCATTTTAGGGGCCTGTGCAATAATCGTAGAGTCTATATTTTCGATAACATAGCCCTCAACCGCAATGAGTTCACCTACATGACGCAAAAGCTCAATCGATGATATTCCCTTATACAAAGGGTCCGAATCAGGGAAATGCTTACCTATATCGCCAAGTGCGGCTGCTCCCAATAATGCATCCATTATCGCATGTAACAATACATCCGCATCGGAATGTCCAAGCAAGCCCTTCTCGTACGGAATATCCACTCCACCAATTATACATTTTCTGCCTTCCACAAGGCGATGTACATCATAACCTGTACCTACTCTCATATTATCCTCATTATCTATTTAAGTACGAATGTCATAACTACAGGATCATGGTCCGAATACAAATAACCGGAATCATAATTATAATATTCAATACATTCAATATTATCTGAAATAATAAATCCATCCAAAGTAATGGTATTATTATATACTCCGACCGGCTTTCCCGAATCTCTGCAGCTGTTATGCATCTGATACCTTATTTCTTCATCCAATAAATCAATTGCAAAAGTGAATGTTTCAGGAATCAAGTCTCTTCCATATGCCTTAGCCCATCCCATATTACCGTAATCGTCGTAAAGCTTAAGGTTATGATTATAATCACCGCCTACAATTACGTAGTTACCAGCCGCATATTCTTTCTCCATCTCCTCACGGAGCATAGCGGTCTGTCCAGCTCTTACCTCAGGAGAACTGCCATAAGCTGACATATGAACATTGATTATAATCAGCTCCTTACCATTCTCGGTAGGAATTCTGCTGACACTGTAGCATCTGTCCAAATCAACAAACTTAGACATACTAGAGCTTATAGGAAGGCTTCTGCGTTCAGCGGAAGTTATATCATACTTACTAAATGTAGCAATTCCCGCGTAGCTCGAACCATGAGGCTCATAAAAAGGATAAAGCAAAAACGGTGAATCATAATTCACAGCAAAATTACTTACATAATCCGATAACTTATTACGAAGCAATTCAAGCTCATCGAGATGATAAGTTCTGGTACTGTCCACATCTATTTCCTGAAGCAACACAAAATCAGGCTCAAAGGATAAACTCAAATCTCCTGCGCCTGTAATCAGAGATGTCGCACTTTCTTTGCTCTTTGCCCAGGAACTTTTTCCACCATCCATAAAGAATGTATAATCAGGGCTGTATGCGCCGAAGCCGACATTATATGTGACTATTGTATATTCCTGTTCGAGGCTTACTGCGGTGCCTATTTCAGCCGACTGATTAACTGCCGGAGCTGTCTGTATCAACTGATGATCATCAATTCTGTGATATACAGAAAATACATAAAGCAAATAAGCCACAGCTAAAGCAATAATTGTAGCTAAGATTAAACCTATAACAGTAAAAATAGTCTTTTTTCTGTTTTTTTTGCGTATTTCTCCACTTTTACTCATGTTGTTTATTATATGATTTATTCAAGGTATTTTTCAATATCCATATATAACAAATAAATGATGTTCTTTGTCCTTTAATTTTACTTCCGTTTAGAGTATAATTGCGTTTGTATGGCTTGAAATATGTTATTTTATTTATATATTTATTTTCAGACCCGATTAAAGTTATCATTTTATTAAGGAGAAATACTATGAACATTGGAGAAGTTGCTCTTCAGAAGCATGAAGAATGGAATGGTAAGCTTGAGACCATTTCTAAAACTCCCGTAAAATCACGCGAAGATCTTTCAATCGCATACACCCCCGGCGTTGCAGAGCCTTGCAGAGTTATCGCTCAGGATAAGGAGGCCGCTTACAAATATACCATGAAAGCCAACACCGTTGCCGTAGTATCAGACGGAAGCGCGGTTCTCGGTCTCGGCAACATCGGACCCTATGCTGCTATGCCTGTTATGGAAGGTAAGGCAGTTCTTTTCAAGGAGTTTGGTGGCGTTAATGCAGTTCCTATCTGCCTTGATACTCAGGATACTGAGGAAATCATCAAAGCAGTTACCTATCTCGCACCCGGCTTTGGTGGAATCAACCTTGAAGATATCTCCGCTCCCCGTTGTTTTGAAATCGAGGAAAGACTTAAGGCAACACTTGATATCCCTGTATTCCATGATGATCAGCACGGAACCGCAATCGTAGTTCTTGCAGGTATCATCAATGCACTTAAGGTTGTAGGCAAAAAGAAGGAAGACTGTAAGGTTGTAGTAAATGGTGCCGGAAGTGCCGGAGTAGCAATCACCAAGCTTCTTCTTACTTACGGTTTCCCCAATGTTATCATGTGCGATAAAGTAGGTATTCTTTCTAAGACTACCG
This sequence comes from Lachnospiraceae bacterium UBA1721, assembly GCA_002317155.1. Taxonomy (GTDB): domain Bacteria; phylum Bacillota; class Clostridia; order Lachnospirales; family Lachnospiraceae; genus AC2028. The sequence continues at coordinate 54,824 of DCIR01000057.1, read as the reverse complement.
AAGGACTTAACTGGATGCAGCAGAAAATGGTTGAGGTTACCAACCTTGAAGGAATGACCGGTTCACTTGCCGATGCAATGAAGGGCGCAGACATCTTTGTAGGTGTATCAGCTCCCGGAATTGTCAGCCAGGAAATGGTTGCTTCAATGAATAAGGATTCTATCCTCTTCGCTATGGCTAATCCCACTCCCGAAATCATGCCTGACCTTGCTAAGGCTGCAGGAGCTCGTGTAGTAGGAACCGGACGTAGCGACTTCCCTAACCAGGTTAACAACGTTGTAGCTTTCCCCGGAATCTTCAAGGGTGCTCTCGAAGGACGTGCTACACAGATCACTGAAGAAATGAAGCTTGCAGCTGCTAACGCTATCGCAGGTCTCGTTCCTGAAGATGAACTTTCAGATGACAACATCATGCCCGAAGCATTCAACCCCAAGGTTGCAGAGCTTGTAGCTGACGCAGTTAAGAAGTACATCAAGTAATCTCATCATTAAATAATCTATATTAATCAACACAGGCTGGCGCTAATCGCCAGCCTTTTATTTTGCCCCTTATATGGATATAAAGGAATAAAGCTCATAAATATTAACAGTATATATTATTAAATCAATTTGTCCATCGTGATTCTGCGTATACAATTGCAGACAATAAAAAATGCGTCGGCACTTAGCGAGAGATTCTCGAGCTTAGTACCGATACGCATTTTTCTTAGTGAGAACGTGTCTGCAATGTATCGCAGATATCACGCCCCAATATTAACCATCAATCATTTACAACTCAATCACTTATTCAGATCTCAAAGCCACAACAGGATCCTTCTTAGCAGCGCTTCTTGAAGGGATAATACCTGAAATCAATGTAAGCAATACACTGATGATTACAAGTACTACAGCCGCTACGGGAGGAAGGAATGCCTTAAGTCCACTTATATTAGTCAACTTGAAGATAATCGCATTGATAGGGAAACAAAGGATTATAGTAATAACTATTCCTATGATACCTGAAGTAAATCCAATGATAATTGTCTCCGCATTGAAGAGTCCTGATACATCCTTCTTAGAAGCACCAATTGCTCTGAGGATACCAATCTCCTTAGTTCTCTCCTGTACTGAAATCAATGTAATAACACCGATCATGATTGAAGATACTACAAGTGAGATAGCTACAAATGCGATCAATACATAGGTAATTGCATTAAGGATAGTTGTGATAGAGCTCATAAGGAGTCCAATATAATCGGTATACTCAATCTTCTCAAGTTCGTCCTTATTGTCATTATATTCCTTAATAAATGCTTCGATTGTATCCTTGTTCTCAAATGAAGATGCATAGAGGTTTATTGTAGAAGGATCATCCAAATCAACATTACCAAGAATATTAAGGTTTCTCTCATACTTACCATTTGAGGTATCAATTACATCAAAATATTTTGCTGCAAGATCTTCTGTAGATGATCCATTCATCATCTGCTCAAATCCCATAACGAGCTGTTCTTCAGGAACCTGAGAAAGCTGTTCCATAACTCCGGCCGCATACTGCTCTTTAATCTGAGTAGCAAGACCTTCTCTTACAATTGCGAACAAATCCTCATCACTCATCTGAGCAAGGTATTCTTTGATCTGCTCTTCACTAATATTCATCTGTGCAGCATATGAAGGAATCAAAGTAGCTTCGATAGTCTGTCTATCCATTCCCATCATCTGCTGGTCTACCATCTGCTGAAGCTCATCTTCAGAAGGCTCACTCATGAACATAACATACATGGCAGCCTTTTCTTCGTCGGTAAGGCTGTCAAAATATGCCTTAACCTCCTCAGCTTTCTTCTCATCGCTGTACTCAGATGCTACGCTCTCAAATACAAGACCGGTAAATACATCCACATCAGGATTGTCAATCTGCTTCTGAATAATGTCTGACTTCTTATTATTCTCAACTACATACTCAACAAGCTTATATGTATATCCTACAGTACCACGAAGCATCGTAGTGGTAGCATCCTCGTTAGGTCTGATAATACCAACAACCTTGAGTGCTACTGCATTATCATAAAGATACTGAAGACCTGCATCTGTATCCTTCAAATCATCATAAACGCCTTCTTCGCTATCATATGAATAGCTCTCAGCATTTAAGATTAATTTGTATTCCTGTGCACAAATCTCCTCATAGCTCCAGCTCAATTCAGGATTTTCAATAGTAGTATGATTAAATGCAGCATCAGAAATAGCCTTAACCTGGTCGTAAGGAAGCAGACCTAAAGCATAAAGAGTGATATCGTTAATCTCATTATTTTCATCAAGAATAACTACTATTTCATCATAATTCTCAGGCCAATGACCATAGATGCAATCATACTGCTTCTTGATTACAGCGTTAACAGTCTCTCCATCAAGTCCGGGAAGCATTTCCTCAAATACCTGACGTCCTGCTGACTGATTTCCGCCACCCATCATAGAAGCTGCTGATGAATCACCCATAAGACTGGTTAATGCAGACTGAGAAATACCCATGCTTTCCATCATAAGTTCTCTCATAATCTGCTGAATATCTGAATGGATTATATCGCCATCTACATTCTTGGTATAAATCTGAAGATCGAGATCATAGGTGTAATGAACACCTGTAAGTGCATCTCTTATACCGCCATCTTCATCAAGCTCAATATTAGTCTCGAGATATTCCTTAAAAGCCTTAAGGTCATTTTCAGTAACCTCAAGATTACCAAGAGCATTCATAATATTATAAAGCGAATCATTCTGATAAACCGCATTCATATCATGCTCTTCGCCCTCTTCGCTAGTGCCCATGAATGCAGTAAGAATAGAGCTGAGTGACATAGTCTGTGATTCAAGCTGTATGGGATATGAAGTAAGTGTCTCTTCCTCCACATTCTCGATGTATGTATTAAGTCCGGTAGAAATAGACAAAATAAGTGCAACACCAATAATACCGATTGATCCTGCAAATGCAGTAAGAATAGTACGACCCTTCTTTGTAAAAAGATTTCTGAGAGAAAGTCCAAATGATGTCATCACTGACATTGAAGGCTTCTTAAATCTCTTACCGCCGCGGCTCTCAATTTCTTCCTTATCCTTAGCAATCTCAGCCTCTTCCTGCTCAGCAGTCATAGGATCTGTATCTCCGGTTATCTCACCGTCAAGAATTCTGATGATTCTTGATGAATACTGCTCTGCAAGCTCAGGGTTATGAGTAACCATGATGATAAGGCGATCCTTTGAAATCTCCTTAAGTATATCCATAACCTGTACACTTGTTTCAGTATCAAGTGCACCGGTAGGCTCATCGGCAAGAATAATGTCCGGATTATTTACAAGTGCACGTGCTATAGCTACACGCTGCATCTGTCCACCACTCATCTGAGCGGGTCTTTTGCTGAGCTGATTACCAAGTCCCACCTTCTCAAGTGCTTCCTTGGCACGTTCCTTACGCTCCTTCTTAGATACACCGGAAAGAGTAAGCGCAAGTTCAACATTCTGAAGTACTGTCTGATGAGGGATCAGGTTATAGCTCTGGAACACAAAACCGATTGAATTGTTTCTGTAAGTATCCCAATCTCTATCCTTATAATCCTTTGTTGATCTGCCATTAATGATAAGATCACCGTCTGTATACTGATCAAGACCGCCGATAATATTCAACATGGTAGTCTTACCACATCCGGAAGGTCCGAGTATGGATACAAACTCGCTTCTTCTAAACTTAAGATCAATCCCTTTAAGTGCGTGAACTATTCCATCACCTGCAGGGTAATCCTTTCTGATCTTTTTTAACTCGAGCATTTTTCATCCTCCTGAAATTAACAATCGAAATAAATTTATAAATGCCATTTTTCGTTAAACTAATTTACAATCAAAAAAGAATTTAACATATATTTCGAGGAATTACTATTAAAAATGTATAAATTTATATTTATTCTTATGACATTATCACTATGTTTCATTATTATTTAAGAATATCGCTTAGTTTTATCAAAATATTGCAAAACCCGGAAGTACCAATATACTTCCGGGTCTATAAAACAAAATTTCTTAATAACAAAGATAATTAACACATTAATTAATACTGTAATAATAACTCATCAGGAGTCATCATTCACCTCTGAATCGTGATAAGAACTGTTTTGTTCTCTCCTGCTTAGGATTTTCAAAGAGCTCTCTCGATTCTCCGTACTCCAAAACAGTACCACCATCCATAAACATTACTTCATTAGATACATCTCGTGCAAAAGCCATCTCGTGCGTTACTATAATCATAGTACGTTTTTGCTCTGCAAGTTCACGAATAACCTTAAGTACTTCTCCCGTAAGCTCAGGATCAAGTGCTGAAGTAGGTTCGTCAAAACACAATATGTCAGGCTTAAGTGCAAGTGCTCTGGCTATTGCCACACGCTGACACTGACCACCCGAAAGCTGATGAGGATAATTCTTCATTCTGTCTCCGAGGCCCATCATCTTAAGCAGGCTCTCAGCTTCTGCTTCGATTGCATTATGCACAGCTCTTCTGTCCGCCTTGTATTCAGGAGTCTTCTTCATCTGAAGTTCCTTGGCAAGCATTATATTTTCCAATGCTGTGTACTGCGGGAACAAATTAAACGACTGAAATACGAGTCCAAAGTGTAGTCTGTTCTTTCTTACTGCAGATGCCTTGAGATATCTCGGATCATTTGCATCAAAAATAGTTTCACCGGCAACCTTAATAATACCGTTATCGGCTTTTTCCAAAAAATTGAGACATCTGAGTAATGTAGTCTTACCACTACCGGAAGAACCTATAATGGACAATACATTGCTCTCCTCCAAAGAAAAGGATATATTTTTGAGCACTTCGGTATTTCCAAATGATTTGCTTATGTTTTCTACATCAAGTAATCCCATATCCTTCTCCTATTTGAAATATTCAAGCTTCTTCTCAAGCTTACTAAATCCTATCGTCAGCAATCCATTACATACAAGATAATAAATTCCGGTAAAGAAAATCGGCCATACAACACCCGATATACCCTGACTACCCTTCATGAAACTGTATCCTGCAAAGATAATTTCCTTGAAAGCAATGATTCTTGCAAGCGATGTATCCTTTACAAGTGTCAGGATTTCATTAGATATAGGGGGAACGATTCTTTTAACCATCTGTATGAGCTTAACCTTGAAAAATATTTCTCCCTTGGTCATACCCAGAACAAGTCCGGCCTCATCCTGTCCAACAGGAATACCCTGAATACCACCTCTGAATATCTCAGAGAAATAGCATGCATAGTTAATAACAAACGCAACCGCAGCAGCCCAGAATCTTCCGGTCTCCTTGCTTCCCCATATATTATTGCCCAGTGTACCCGGACCATAATATATAAGAATCAACTGAAGCATTAACGGAGTTCCTCTTACTATCCATATTAGGAACTTAAAAAATCCATTAACTACTTTTACCTTAGAACGAGTTCCGAAGCTGATGAGCAGTCCAAGAGGAAGTGCCCCTAAAAGTGTAATTCCAAAAAGCTTAAGCGTCTGTACGAAACCATTATTTAATGACTTAAATACTATAGGAAGCTGATTAGAAAACTGAGTGGTATCACAATTCTTGTTTCCAAGTTCAGTAATCTGATTAGCTTTATTAATATAGCTGTTAGACAATGATTCATCATCCTGTCCAAGCGCAATCTCTGAAAGCGCCATGTATGAATTGGCAATTCCGTTATAAGCTGACTGCTTTTTAGAATCTATAGCCAAAACAGCCTTGTAATCTTCAATTGCCTGTTCATAATTTTGACTTTCATACGTAGCATCAGCCTTTGCCATTGCTGCCGTGCTCTTAGAATTCTTATTACCGTCAACAATATAAAAAACTGATATAACAACAATAAGGAGCAGACAAGCTGCCACCAGCAAATAATTAAACAGTTTACTCTTAATTGTTTGAGACTTATCAGCGCTCATCTATTACTCTCCCGTTTGTTGTTAATATTAATAAATATATTAATAAATAAAGTTTAATAAATCACAATGTCAGGGACAATAAATGCCCCTGACTTGTATAATACTTATTTCAATAACTTAAATTCTATTAGTCTCAATAACTTAAGATTATTAACTTCCGTCAATAAATCTCAATTACTGCATAATCATTGCAGATACACCATACTTATCTGCAAGTGACATCATAGAACCATCTGCAAGGCAAGCCTCAAAGAATGCATTGAGCTCAGCTGCTGCATCAGAACCCTTTCTGAAACCTACACCATACTCCTCAGAGTTAAGTGCTACAGTGTAAGTAAGGTTCTCATAGCTTGTTCCTTCACCTACCATAGCGGCTGCCATAAGATTATCGATGATAGCTGCGTCAGAGGTACCTGCCTTAACTTCCATAAGTGCATTTGCCTGCGACTCTACAGAGGTGTAGTTGAAACCATTCTCAACAGCCTGCTCTTCTCCTGCACTTCCTGCCTCTACAGCAAATGCAAGCTCTGAAAGAGAATCTGTGGTCTGATACTGATCAGCTACATCAGCATTAACGATAACAACCTGTGCATTGATGCAATATGCATTAGAGCACTCCATAGCATCCTTTACTTCGGAAGTAAGGGTCATTCCGTTCCAGATGCAGTCAACGGTCTTACCGTTAAGCTCCATAATCTTGTTGTCCCAATCAATCTCTACGAATTCAACTTCAACTCCGATTGACTCAGCAAAAGCTGTTGCAAGCTCTGCATCGAATCCAATCCAGTTACCGTTTTCATCCTTGTAATCCATGGGAGCAAAATCAGTGATACCTACAACAAGTGTACCCTTTTCCTTAATGTAAGCAAGGTCACCCTGCTCATTTGAATCTGCAGAGTTGTCAGCATCGTTCTGTACATCTGCATCGCCCTGATCATCAGCATTGTCCTGATTATCGGTGTTTGTTGATGAACCATCATCAACACTGTTGGTTATTGCATCTACATCAGATACAACATCTGAATTACTGCATCCTGCCATTGCAAGTACAGTTGCAGCTGCAAGTGCTACTGCTAAAATCTTCTTTTTCATAATCTTTTCCTCCATTTAACTTTGGCTTTATGCCGTTTAAGTTAACGATTAGATGTTATCAATTTAGCATACTAAAGTCAAGCCAAACGAAACATTTTGAAAACGAAGAAAACAATGGTGAAGCAACATGCAAATAAATATCTTACATTATTTGTGTAACTTATCTATCAATTTATGTAACTAATCTATCAATATATTTCATTAATCAAAAAATCGGCCGGGATAAACCCAGCCGATATACACATACTACTTATTTTATTGTTCCTCTATAATCTTAGGAAATTCCAATATAACCTTAAACAAATCTCCGTCTATGCTTACCTTCATCACTCCACCCTGAAGAGACACCATGTTATTGGCAATTGACATACCAAGGCCATTACCTTCAGTATTACGCGATTTATCTCCCCTCACAAACCTTTCCATTAGTTCATCCGGATCGATATCAAGCTCCTGCGCAGAAGTGTTTTTGAAAATAATAAAACATGATTTACTGTCTTCCTCAATACTGATATATACGCGAGTATTCGCCTGCGCATATTTACAGATATTCCCCATAAGATTGTCAAAAACACGCCACATTCTTCGAGGGTCTGCCATTATTTTTATATCCGAATCAGTATTTTTAGTTATAAGCTCCAGTCCAGAGGCACTCAGTCTCTCATCATACTCACCTGCAGCCTGGCTTATAAGCGTTCCTACAGTGCAAGGCACACAATTTACTTCAAGATTTCCTGATGAAGCCTTAGAAGCTTCTACAATATCCTCAAGCAGGCGCTTAAGCTTTTTAGATTGCCTTCCCAAAACCTCCGCATACTCTGTTATCTTTTCATTATCCGAAGTTTCTTTACAGATCAGATCAGAATAATTGATTATGGAAGTAAGAGGTGTCTTTATATCATGCGAGACATTGGTAATAAGCTGTGCCTGCATTTTCTCACTGCTTATTTTCTTTTCGACAGCAACCTTCATGCTTTCCTGGATGCCCTTAAGATTACGGGCATGTTCTTTGAATACGGGAAGCATCCATCTATCATTCAATATTGTATCATTTTTACCGTCCACCATGTCTTGCGCGGATTTCTGCAGACGTTTCAGCATTACACCAATATAAATGAGTGCCAAAACCTCCAATATCGTCAATATCACCCACAAAACAAATGCAATATTTCTTGCTACCCAAAATCCATATTTTCTTCCGTTAGCCATCCAAAATACTAAAAATGTGTTGGTTGCAGCAAACGCAAGTCCTATCAAAGTAAGCTTCCATACCAAAGGAACATATTTAAGAAGCTTAATTATCAGCGCAAAAACCTTGGTAACCAGTAAAGACTTAAGTAAATCATGATTCTTTATTCTGGATGCAAAGCTCATGCACCAGAGTAAGAATACCGTCTCCACCAGGACAGCTGAAAATACCCTAAAAATAATAGGTGTAAAGTATTCATTAAATATATGTATCGCTACGTAACAACCGACAACCATTATTACTGTAAGCAAATCAAACGGAAACTTAGCATCAAATCCGGGATGAATCTCAACCGTTCCCTTGGTGTGTCCCATTGAAGTCATCAATTCAACAAACAATAACATAATGGCTAATCCAAATACCACTCCAAGCGCAAAGATGCCATATCTAAGCTTACACAGAATATGCATTAACCATATTGATGTGCTGTAGTCATCGGCAATAGGCAAATCCGGATCAATGTATATATAGGCCAAGTAAGAACTTTCCATTCCATCGTCATCGCACATCCAAGATACAGCATCATAATTATAGAAAGTGTTCTTATCCTGATTATCACCATATTGATACACTACATCATATTCCGGGAAATAACTTGTAGCATAGTAATAACCATCCTCATCATAGTAACCGGTATTCTCTGCATAAGATACTTCCACGCTCATGATGTTGGAATTATCTACCACATACTGCAGATAATACAGATCATCATCCATATAAGCTTCCAGTATTCTATAGGCATCACTCCATCCCTGGGTAGCGATTTTATTATAAATAATATCTTTTTCACTGTAGCCTATATCAAATACATTGGACCTGTACATAATAGTGGCAAAAACAATTGAAGCTGCAAGCAATGCAGTAAAAATCAATATGCCAACCATCATAAATACCTTAAAAGCCGGAGTACCCATGACTCTGTAAGGTATTTTATTTTGGGCAGTGCCTTTTACAGCCTTCTCTTCTAAATCCATTTCAATTCCTCAAAACTAACGTTTCTCCATAATATAACCCTGCCCGAATATAACCTTAAGATATCTCGGATCAGCAGGATCGATCTCAATCTTCTCGCGAATATGTCTTATATGAACCGCCACTGTTTTATCACCCGAAAGCGGTTCCTCATTCCATACCGACTTAAATATTTCTCCCGGTGTAAATGCTTCACCTGCATTTTTCATTAAGAATCTAAGCACCTCAAATTCCTTGGGAGTAAACATAACCGGTTCTCCATCAACCAGTACCCTGTGGCTCTTTTCATTAAGAGTAATTCCGCCAATAATTATCTCATCACTTTCAACCTTAGCTGCACCAAGCTGTACATATCTGCGAAGCTGCGAATTTACTCTTGCCAATACCTCTACAGGATTAAAAGGCTTGGTAATATAATCATCGGCGCCAACATTTAATCCAAGAATTTTATCATTATCTTCACTCTTGGCAGTAAGCAGGATAACCGGAATATTAGTCACCTCTCTGATTTTAACCATCGCAGATATACCATCCATCTCAGGCATCATGATATCCATAAGAGCAAGATGAATATTTTCTGACTTAATAATGTCAACTGCCTCTCTACCATTATATGCTGTATAAAGAACATACTCCGGATTAGTCAGATAAATCTTCAATGCATTTACTATGTCTTTATCATCATCACATATTAATATGTTATACATTTTATCCCTCATATACAGAAAATCGATTTTATAGCTATACTATAGACCATCTTTAGTTTAAGAAAAAAGATAGCGCACGGTTAAGAATTGTTTAAGTGTAGATTAGAAATCAATTCCCCATTACACAAAAAACCACCCGTCACGCAAACAGGTGGTTATAAATAATCTGATGTTTAACTACTATCCTAGTCTTCCCACTGAGCTGCATCCTGACCGGCTTCTTTTCGAATCCTAGCCATATGCTCTCTTATCTTTACTTCATAACCATTTCCATCGGGCTTATAGAACTCTTTACCATTAAGTTCATAAGGCAAATACTGCTGCTCGGTATAGTGGTTAGGATAAACATGGGAATACTTATATCCTGTTCCATGTCCCAACTTTGCCGCTCCTTTATAATGAGCATCCTGAAGATGCGCAGGTATAGACAGATTACCGGATGTTGCCACTTCATTCATCGCCGCCTCAATCGCTCCGTAAGCTGCATTGGACTTTGGTGCTGTTGCAACATATGTTACCGCCTGGCTTAAAATAATCTGCGCCTCAGGCATTCCTATTCGTTCTATCGCCAGTGAAGCATTGGTAGCTACCACTAGTGCCATCGGATCAGCATTACCGACATCTTCCGAAGCACATATCATGATTCTTCTGGCTATAAACTTAATATCCTCACCGGCATAAAGCATACGTGCCAGATAATAAAGCGCCGCATCAGGATCCGAGCCCCTCATGCTTTTGATAAAAGCGGAAATTGTATCGTAATGATTATCACCATTCTTATCGTATTTAACCACACGCTTTTGTATACATTCCGCCGCAACATCAATCGTTATATGAATGAGCCCGTCATCAGACCTTGGTGTAGACATTACACCCAGTTCAACAGCATTAAGTGCATGTCTCGCATCGCCGCCCGCAATATCAGCTAAAAAGCTTGCCGCGTCATCATCTATTACCGCTTTATATGAGCCCATTCCCCTTTCGGGATCAGTGACAGCTCTCTTAATCAGATCCTCAACCTTTTCCTTCGGTATAGGCTTAAGCTCAAAAATAAGTGATCTTGAAATAAGCGCTCCATTAACCTCAAAATAGGGATTCTCGGTCGTGGCACCTATCAAAATAACTGTTCCGTCCTCAACAAAAGGAAGCAGATAATCCTGCTGTCCCTTATTAAAGCGATGTATCTCATCAATAAAGAGAATCGTACGCTTTCCGTACATGCCAAAGGTTTCTTTGGCACGAGCGGTTACGTCCTCCATATCCTTCTTACCGGCTATCGTTGCGTTAAGTTGTGTAAACTCTGCGCTTGTAGTACCTGCAATTACTTTAGCAAGTGTTGTCTTACCGGTTCCGGGAGGTCCGTAGAAAATAAGTGAGCTAAGTTTATCTGCTTTTATTGCACGATACAGGAGTTTATCCTTAGCAAGAATATGCTCCTGCCCAACAACCTCATCGATTGTTCTCGGACGCATTCTTGCAGCAAGCGGTGACTCCTGTTCTCGCGTATTATTACTCATGTAATCAAATAAATTAAGCTGGTCCATCTTATACCTGCATTGCATAGAGCTGCTCTGCTTCATCGCTCAGCTCATTGACAAGTGCAGTAATCTCCTCAATTGTGTCTTTATTATATTCACTGGCAGTATAGGTCTCATTTGAATGAGCACTAACCTCCTCAGTGATTGCTGAAATTGTCTGAATTGAATCTACAATTTCTTTATTGGAAACAGCCAAATTATCAACAATACCGTTGAGCTGTTCTGCCTGAATCTTAATCTGCTCGATATTCTTTGAAATAGTCTCAAAGCTCTCTGCAGTCTTTCCTGCTGATTCAGCCTGCTGTACATTACTTTCAATCAGGTTATTGATACTCTCAACCATTCCTGAAAGCTGTCCGGTAATCTGATCAATAAGTTCATTGATATCACCTGTAGCCTGTGTGGTCTGTCCGGCAAGATTTGAAATTTCCGAAGCAACTACCGCAAATCCTCTACCAGCTTCTCCTGCTCTTGCTGCCTCGATGCTCGCATTAAGAGCAAGAAGGCTTGTCTGTTCAGCTACATTGGTAATCAACTCGGTGATACTATTCATCTTTCCAGTAGTCTCTCTGAATACCTCCAGTGAAGAAGCAACCTCCTGGCCGGCCTTCTGAGACTTTCTGGTAAGTAAATTAAGATTATCAATCTGCTTTCCGCCATTATCAATAGCATCTGCAGTTGTGTTCATGTTTTCGTTTATAACTCCGGTAGCATTCTGAACCGAATCAATATACTCCTGAATCTCCTCAGTCTTTACCAGCTGATTCTGAATTGCCTGTGCGGTTTCTGCAGTTCCCTGACTTACCTCAGACATAGACTCAAGTGTATGAGCCATTGCGTCCTTCACACCATCCATCTTAGAGTTAACATTAACAACATTTCCTGCCATATCCTGCGAAGTCTTAAGTACAGTCTCCAGCAAATCGGAAGTCTTTACCTTCTCGGTCTCAAGACGTGCGGCTCTGATATCTGCAAGTTTCTGTGTAATAGTGCTTACAGAAATAAAGAAAATGACACTCATAATTACAAGCAATATCTGAATCTCGTATGTAGTGATATCCGCAGGAGTAGTTCTTCCGTTAGCAACCTTTATTATCACATCTACGATATTCTCGATTATTGCTCCACTTCCGATGATTATTACAAAACGAAGATTGCTAAACAGCTGCAATACCAACAGCATAGGGAAAAGATATGTGAAAACCAAATCATTTTGTGCCGTAAAAAGAACGACTGTATAAATAACCGTATATCCGATTCCCAATGTTCTCATTATAGCTTTCGGACAATCTTTTTTCTTTTTGTATATCAGAATCGACAAAACAATAGGAATTATACACAATGCAACCACAAGACCCGCATAAAGCCAGCTTCTGTTACCGTCAATTCCTTCAATCAAATAAGCAATTGCTATCAATCCATTCAACATCGAACCATTGATAATTGCTCTTTTATTTACAATTCCTTTTTGTGATAAACTAGCAGTTGCGAGAATCTTATCTTCTAAACGAGATTTTATTTCTGTTACCTTTGACATTTATAATCCCCTTTCAATATTGCGACATATTTTGAAGATCTCAATAGATGAATTATACTATATATTTAACAAAAAATGAATTGATTTTGTAATATATTTATTACTTTTTAATGATTTTGGAGGTTTTAGTGTAGTTTTCTGATATAATCGCAGAAAACCTCACCGCGTTCCTCAAAATTTTTAAAATATCCATATGAAGCAGCTGCAGGAGACATTACACATCCTCTGCCTGTCGGAGTCAATTCTACTGCCTTGCTAACAGCCTGTGCCAGGTCATCCACAACCACCATATTAGTTAATATCTTATCTGCATCAGATGCTTTTACCGCCATCTTTTTAGCTATTTCTTCCGCGATTCTCCTGCCGGTTTCATACATGCAGATATATTGATACTCATGATGTTCTATCATGTAGTCCTCAAGAATCTCATAGGATATGCCTCTGTCCATTCCACCTATCAGAATAGAATACACACCGGGGATGCTCTCAAGAGCACTGATTGCGGCCTCAGGAATCGTCGAAATCGAATCATCATACCATTCAATTCCCTTATACTCTCCCACACTCTGCAATCTGTGAGGCAGGCCGGTAAAGGTCTTCAATGAAGCAGATACATCACTATCCTTGCATCCAAATACTTCAACTGCTATTGTGCGGACAAACTTGGCATTAAGCTGATTGTGCTCACCGTATATTTTCAATTCATTACTATCAATTCCTGCTTTATCGATGACAAACTTTTTTGCCTTTGTTGCAAATTCCGGAACATTTTCACCACAAAAATAGTAATCATTTTCATTCTGATATGACGCTACATGACTTTTGGCGGTAAAATATGCATCCATAGTCTTGTAATAGTCCAGATGCTCCTCATACAAATTCAAGAATATAGATATATACGGTGATACCTTAGTATGCTTGAGCTGGTGACACGACATCTCAAACACAATAATTGTATCGTCTGTAATCTCCGGACAATAATCCATACATGGAAGGCCGATATTACCGAGCAGTATCACATTCTTATCTGTGCAATCAGCCAAAACGTGAGCCATCATAGCTGAAGTGGTACTTTTTCCCTTTGTTCCTGTAATACCAATCACCTGATCACGGTATTGTCCGAGGAATAATTCTGTCTGAGACGTATATTTAGCTCTGTCTCCATCCATAACAATTCCGGGACTCTTTAAGATAAGGTCATACTTGTCCTCATCAATTCCATCTATAGTCCCTTCATATGTATCGATCAACTCACAGTTGCAAAATTGCTGCAGATAACGCTCTGAAGATTTACCCTCGCGTCCGTAGCCCCATATAAGAATTTTTTTACCTTCAACAGCTTCTTTAATAGTCATTGTAATAATCTCCGGAAAATAATTTTACTTAAACTGATTGCTGTCGGCATTATACTTATAGCCGGCCTTTGCCAGTATCTCCTCAATCTCAGACTTGCTCTCATCAAGATCATCGCACAAATCATCCAGTGATGAATATTGATCTCTGAGCTTCATATTTATCATACTTAATAAAATAGTTGGTTCCTTGGGTAACATGGGTACTCCTTTATTAATATATCATTAATATAATAACGGTTTCTTTACGCAACAATCCTATTTCGTAGGCATTGGGACATATTAAATTGCAAACTGTGAATTATACAATTCAGAATAGAATCCGCCCTGAGCAAGTAAGCTTTCGTGATTGCCCTGCTCAATAATATTTCCATCCTTCATAACCAGTATAATATCAGCTTCCTTGATAGTAGACAGTCTGTGGGCAACGATAAAGCTTGTTCTGCCCTTCATCATAGTAGCAAATGCATTCTGAATATGAATCTCTGTTCTGGTATCAATAGAGCTGGTAGCTTCATCAAGAATAAGCATTGGAGGCAGGCATAGCATCAAACGGGTAATACATAAAAGCTGCTTCTGGCCCTGCGATAACATTCCACCGTCCTCACCGATAACAGTATCATATCCGTTCGGAAGTCTCTTAATAAATCCATGTGAATGAGCCGCCTTGGCTGCCTTAATGATTTCTTCATCCGTAGCATCGGGCTTACCCATCACAATATTTTCTCTGATAGTACCAGCCTTGAGCCAGGTCTCCTGAAGTACCATTCCGTAATTGCTTCTGAGGCTGTGTCTTGTCAGCTTTTCGATATCATATCCGTCAACAGATATAGTACCCTCGTCAACATCATAGAAACGCATCAGCAGATTGATTACAGTAGTCTTACCACATCCTGTAGGGCCTACTATCGCAACACGTTTTCCGGGCTGTACATCCAGACTGAAATTCTTAATAAGTGGCTTATCCGGTACGTATCTAAACTCAACCTTGTCAAGCTTGACATTACCGACGGCTTTTTCAAGCACCTGTGCATCTTCTGCCTCAGCAACCTCAGCATCAGTCTCGATAAATTCAAAGATACGTGAAGCACATACAATTGCATTCTGAAGCTCTGTAATAACTCCGGTAATCTCATTAAAAGGCTTGGTATACTGGTTTGCATATGCCAGGAAACAAGTCAACTCACCTACAGTGAATGCTGCGGTACCATCGCTCATACTCTTTATTACATAGAAGCCTCCGAGCACAGCTACCAATGCATATACAATCGAATTGACAAATCTGGTGCTGGGATTTACAAGTGATGAATAAAATACAGCTTTAAGCGAAGCATCATGAAGTCTGTCATTGATTTCATCAAACTGCTCCTGAACATCATCCTCACGTGAAAATGCCTTTACAATCTTCTGATTACCTACCATCTCCTCAATAAGTGCAGTCTGCTCTGCTCTTACCTTAGACTGCTTCTGGAAGAAATCATGAGTATGTGTAGCAATAAATTTTGCCACAAAGAACGACAACGGAGTAACTACTACAACTACGATAGTTACAACCCAGCTGGTTCTGAGCATGAATATCAATGTACCGATGATAGTAAGCACACCGGTAAACAACTGTGTAAATCCCATGAGCAAACCATCTGCAAAGGTATCTACATCCGCAACTATACGGCTCACAATATCTCCCGTAGCCTGCTTGTCGAGGTATGACAATGGAAGTACCTGCATCTTCTTCATCGCATCGTTTCTGATATCTTTGACCACATGATATGTAATATGGTTGTTACAGGTATTCATAATCCACTGTGCAAGCGCAGTTGCAAGCATTATTACGCCTATTTGAATCATTACTGCAAACACAGCTTCAAAATCAATATTTCCCTGACCTGCCAGCAGCAAGTCAACAGCATTACCTGTCAATACGGGAATCATCAATGTAAGAACAACTATCACTCCGGCAAGTAATATTGAAATAATAAGTATCGGAATATATCTTTTGATATATCTGAAAATCTTGCCGATAGTCTTTTTTGTCTCACCCTTAGGAAGGGATTTTTTCTTATCTGCCATTTATGCGCCCTCCCTTTCATTTTCCTTTTGATACTGAGAATAATAAATCTCCTGATATATCTCGCAGCTCTTAAGGAGTTCATCATTCGTACCGATTCCGACAATCTTACCATCATCAAGTACAATGATTTTATCTGCATTCTTTACAGACGAAGCTCTCTGTGAAACGATAAACACGGTTGAGTCCTTAATCTCCGATAGAGCCTTGCGAAGCTTGGCATCTGTTGCATAGTCAAGTGCTGATGCACTGTCATCCAAAATAAGGATTTCAGGCATACCGACCAGTGCTCTTGCAATGGTAAGTCTCTGACGCTGACCTCCTGAGAAGTTTCTACCGTTCTGCTCCACCTCGGCGTCCAGTTCTCCGTCTTTACCCTTTACAACCTCTGTTGCCTGAGCTATCTCAAGTGCTTTCCAGAGTTCCTCATCGGTTGCATCTTTTTTGCCCCACAAAAGATTACTTCTGATAGTTCCCTTAAAAAGAACAGCCTTCTGAGGAACTATACCTATTTTCTCACGAAGTCTGCCACTGTCTATCTGCAGTAGATTCTCACCTTCGAGATATACCGCACCTACGGTAGCCGGATACAATGTAGGAATAAGATTGACCAACGAACTCTTACCCGAACCGGTACCACCTATAATACCAACGGTCTGTCCCTTTTCAACCGTAAAGTCCATATCCGTCAAAGTAGCATCACCGGCTCCATCGTAAGTAAGTCCTGCATGATCAAATACCATGTATGCACTGTCGGCTTTACCGGATGCTTTAGCATCAGGCTCCTTATCTGCAGCAGCCTTAACGTCACTCTGTCCGTTTTCGCTTGCAGCAATACCGTATGCCTCTCTGGCACCGTTATCCATCTTCAATACCTTATTTACACGATCACCGCAGGCTGCAGCCTTAGTCATCAGTACAATAAGATTTGCCAGCTTAACAAGTTCAACAAGAATCTGGTTCATATAATTGATGATAGCAACGACCTGTCCCTGGGTAAGTGCTCCTGAGTTGACTCTTACAGCGCCTACATAAATCAATGCAATAATCGCACCGTTTACAATCACATATGTCAAAGGATTGGTAAGTGCACTGAAACGACCTACATGTGTCTGCATCTTGGTCAGTTTCTTATTTTCATCTTCAAAGGTTGAAAGCTCACTGTTTTGAAGATTAAAAGCACGGATTACTCGCACACCGGTGAGATTCTCTCTGGTATGTCCGAGCACTCTATCAAGTCCTCCCTGAACCTTCTTAAAAAGAGGCATACTGATAAGCATAATACCGAATACAATGATAGCCAAAAGCGGTATTGCACATACAAAAATAAGTGCAGCCTTTACATCAATGGTAAAAGCCATAATCATTGCACCAAACACTACAATAGGTGAACGCAGGAACAATCTGAGTACCATGTTCACACCGTTTTGAAGCTGATTTACATCACTGGTCATTCTGGTAATAAGAGTTGATGTACCAACCTTATCCAGGCTGGTATAATCCAGTCTCTGTATATTTGCAAACAGAGCACTTCTGAGTCCTGCTGAAAAACCAACCGCAGCCTTGGCAGCAAAAAATTGTGCGGTAATAGCCGCAACCATTCCTACCAACGCCAATCCCAGTAATATCAGGCCCATTCTTATGATATATGGCATATCAGTGTTGCCTTCTGCCAAGCCTTTATCAATTATGTTAGCTACAACTATAGGCACAAAAAGCTCAAACACCGCCTCCAGCAGCTTAAACAACGGAGCCAGCACAGATTCTTTTGTATATGCCTTCAAGAATTTGAGTAAATCCTTCATCTTTTCCCCTTTATAATCACTCATTATCTGCAGATGCAAATATAATAATCATCAAGCTTTAATTCATTCCAAGTATACTGTTTCATATATTCGCTGTCCGTATCCGACAAATCAACATTCAGATACGGTCTCACACCCTGCCCGGTTCTTTTTCCCAAAGCTTCTTTGCGTGCCCACAGCTTATAAAAAATCTCACAATTGTTCTCGACCAGATTCGTTTCTTTTTCAGAATAGAATCTACGAGCCATGCTTAATTCATTTTTTCCCTTAATATTTTGTATGTCTATCCCTATCTCTACATCCGAGACAGCAAGTATCACTATTCCGGCTGAATGTGAAATATTAAAAAAAGGCATTTCCGCCTTAGCCCAATATGGCTTTCCTTCAGATCCGTGACGATATTGAAAATCAATTCGATCTTCAAGACAATCTAATATTTCATGCACAGTCTTTTCTGTCAGTTCAACCGGTCCATTAGCAGTATTTGATGTCTCATGATCCATTTGCCAATCCATGAATTTCTGCCCAACATACTGAAGTAGTAATCCTGCTCCTCTTGCAGTAGCACAACCAGATGAATTGCTTGTCATTCTGTTTACGATTTTTAACCGCTCGCTATCCAGCTTTGAATCTATTTGCTCCGCTAAATCCAAGTTTTTCTCAAGGCCAACTAACCCATCAACCCTAAGACTGTACACATTTAACATTTACTATACCCTTATACAGTCATAAAGGGGCTGTGCGACAACTAGCCGTAACAGCCCCTATAATTATTAATACAATTATTCCTCAGTAGTCTCTTCTTCCTGAGCAGTGATGCCTATACCAAGCTCTGTAAGCTGCTTGTCATCAACAACACTCGGTGCCTCTGTCATAAGACATGATGCATCCTTAATCTTAGGGAATGCAATAACTTCACGAATGCTGTCAGCCTTGGTAAGAAGCATTACAAATCTGTCAAGTCCGATTGCAAGACCTGCATGAGGGGGAACTCCATACTTAAACGCATCAAGAAGGAATCCAAATCTTTCATAAGCCTCTTCCTTGTTAAATCCAAGAGCCTCAAACATAGCTTCCTGAACATCAGTCTGATAAATACGAACACTACCACCACCAAGCTCAACACCGTTGAGAACGATATCGTAAGCCTTGGTACGTACACGCTCAGGCTCAGTCTTAAGGTACTGAATATCCTCTTCAACAGGCATAGTGAAAGGATGGTGCATAGCAACCCATCTCTCGTCCTCATCAGCCCACTCAAACTCAGGGAACTCGGTTACCCAAAGGAAATTAAATTTATTGTGATCAATAAGTCCAAGCTGTTCTCCGATTTCACAACGAAGTGCACCAAGAACATTTCTTACAATCTTAAGTCTGTCTGCCGCGAAAAGGAGAAGGTCTCCTGCTTCACCCTGCATTTTCTCAACAAGGGCCTTAAGCTCATCTTCAGTCATAAACTTGCTGAATGATGACTTATATGTTCCGTCAGGCATTACACAAAGGTATGCAAGGCCTTTAGCTCCATAACCCTTAGCGAAGTCAACAAGTGCATCAATCTTCTTACGAGGCATTTCTGCCTGACCCTTTACATTGATACCTCTTACGCTTCCGCCATTCTCAAGAGCCCCTGTGAACACACCAAATCCGCAGCCATTAACAACTTCACTAACGTCAACAAGTTCCATTCCAAAACGTGTATCGGGCTTATCTGAACCATAACGATTCATAGCCTCATCCCAAGTCATTCTGACGATGGGAAGCTGCACATCAAGACCGATTGCTTCCTTACAAACCTTTGCCACCATGCGCTCTGTAGCATCGATTACATCCTCTACATCTACAAAGCTCATCTCAAGGTCAACCTGTGTAAACTCGGGCTGACGATCTGCACGAAGGTCCTCATCTCTGAAGCACTTTGCAATCTGGAAATATCTGTCATAACCAGAGCACATAAGCAACTGCTTAAAAATCTGAGGTGACTGAGGAAGTGCATAGAAATTACCGGGATGAACACGGCTGGGAACAAGATAATCTCTTGCGCCTTCAGGAGTAGACTTGCAAAGTATAGGTGTCTCTACCTCAAGGAATCCTTCTGAAGCCATGAATGCACGGATTGACTGAGTAATCTTACTTCTGAGAATAATCTTTTCCTGAAGATCAGGTCTTCTAAGGTCAAGATAACGATACTTAAGTCTGAGCTCTTCTCGTGTCTTAGAATCAGCTTCAATAGGGAAAGGAAGTACATCTGCCTCTGAGAGAATACGAATCTCAGTAGCTCTTACTTCGATTGCACCTGTTGCAAGGTTCTCATTTACAGCGCCTTCACGGCTTACTACCTTACCAACAACTGCAATAACAAACTCACCACGAAGTGATGAAGCCTTCTCAAAATACTCGCTTCCACACTCGCTCTCTTCAAAAATAACCTGTAAAATACCTGAACGATCACGCAGATCTACAAAAATAATACCACCCTTATTTCTAGCCTTGGCAACCCAACCCATAACAGTTACGGTCTCGCCAATATTTGCTGCTGAGAGCTCGCCACAACGACAGGTTCTCTTTAATCCCTTCATTGATTCAGCCATTGTTTATTACACTCCTTTATCTAAACATACGGATATTCTTAGTTGTTAAAGAACTCCTCAAAATTCTCATAACCCTGACTTATCAGCTGGTCCTTCTGGAACTTCTTATTCTTGTTCATTCTGACAACAAGAACCTGCTGACCATCTTTTCTTGCCTGCTGAGCTTTGCCAATAATCTCACAAAGCTTTTCACCGCCAATGCCCTTCTCAATAAGATACGCAACCTTGCCGGGCTGACCGGGAACAGTAAATCCACCCTCCATAAGAAGAAGGATAATTCTCTCAAAACCAATTGAGAAACCGCAAGCAGGTACATCCTGTCCTGTGAACTTACCTACCATCTTGTCATAACGTCCACCGCCGCCGCAGCTTCCGCCAAATTCAGGCATTCCGATTTCAAAAATAGTTCCTGTATAATACCCCATACCACGTACAAGGGTAGGATCAAATACCATATCAAACTGAGCTTCCTTGGTAGACTCTACAGAAGTAATAATCTCCTGAAGATTATCTCTGATTTCAGCGTCAAGGCAATCACCAAGCGAATCGGCTATATACTTAAGAGAAGCAACCGGATCATTTTTGCCTGCCTGCGCATTCTCCAAGCCCGCAAACAAATCAAGATATTTGTCAACAGAAGCAGTATCAAAACCGTTCTCAATAAGTTCAGCCTTAACTCCATCAAGTCCGATTTTATCCATCTTATCAAGAGTTATACATACGCTGTCGAAATTCTCCTCTGCAAATCCTGCATAATTTGCCATAGCCTTGAGAATACGACGATCATTTATTCTTATCTGGAAATTCTTAAAATTCAATCTTCCAAGGGTAGTGGTTGTGGCCAAAATAAGCTCGATCTCAGCAAGATTTGAAGGCTCTCCGAGGATATCAATGTCACACTGCATAAACTGACGATAACGTCCCCTCTGAGGTCTGTCAGCTCTCCATACATTGCCCATCTGCAATGCCTTGAAAGGTGTAGGAAGGACTGATGAATTATTTGAGTAATAGCGAACAAGCGGAACTGTAAGGTCGTAACGAAGTCCTCCGTCAACAACCTCTTCCTCTGTAGTGGCATTAGCTACATCAAGCTTTTCACCTCTCTTAAGAATCTTAAAAATAAGCTTCTCATTATCTCCACCCTGCTTGCTGGTAAGATTACCGATATTTTCTACACAGGGAGTTTCTATCTGGGTAAATCCAAATCTAGAATATGTATCTCTAATAACACTCTGCACATATTCACGTATTCTCATTTCTTCAGGAAGAATATCCT
Organism: Lachnospiraceae bacterium UBA1721; assembly: GCA_002317155.1. Lineage (GTDB taxonomy): Bacteria > Bacillota > Clostridia > Lachnospirales > Lachnospiraceae > AC2028. Next base: position 32,689 of record DCIR01000057.1, on the reverse strand, counting down.
TCATTCCTGTAGTTGGTTTCTTATTAAGTGCCATAATATTCCTCTTAATATCTAATTTATTAATTCAAAACTTCAATCGAATATTTTACCATAATTCGATTCAAATAGAAATAGCAAACATACAATGAATTACTGAACAGTAACTGTCGGAGTACCGATGCTTCCTGTTGTGTATACTATTAATCCAACCTCATATGAAGTGCCTGAAGCAACTGTTGAATTATAATCGACAGGTGTAATAGTCACACTATTACCATTAGCGGTAAAGTTACCGTTCCATGACTGATCGATGCTGACAGATGTTCCAAAGTTAATAACCACTGTCCAATTCGATACATCTCCACCGTTAGCTTCTATCTTAACTACATACTGATAATAATCAGATGTACCATTACTCCAATTTCCCGAATTAGTAATTGATGCTGCAAGTGTACCTGTCGACGCAGGAGCATCCGGTGTTGATGGAGTACTGGGTGTCTCAGGTGCTGCAGGGGTAGACGGTGTACTGGGCGTCTCAGGCGCTGCAGGAGTAGACGGTGTACTGGGTGTCTCGGGTGTTGCAGGGGTAGACGGTGTACTGGGTGTCTCGGGGGCTGCAGGGGTAGACGGTGTATTGGGTGTCTCAGGTGCTGCAGGGGTAGATGTTGCTGGCTCCTGCGCTGAAGGCTGATCACTGTTTGATGAACCATTACCTGAATTTGTATTATCTGTATTGCTGTTAGATGCTCCACTTCCGGGATCAACATTATTACCCAGAACTCCCACATACCATCTACCGGAATCTGAAAGTTCAGATGATGTCCAATTAGCGGTTTTACTGCATGATGAAGAAATCAGCGAAGCCGTCTCATTTTTATTACACAGGCTCCATATATTATAGCTGACATTATACTGGTTCATTACCTGAATCCACTTATCGCCTTCAGTATAATTGTTAGCTCCTGAACCACTTGCATCACAAATTCCAAATTCGGTTACAAAGATGGGAATTCCGGAATTAATAGCCGCTACCATTCTGTTTCTGAGATCATCTCTATGTGTATCTGCATAAAAATGTAACGCATACATAATATTAGAATAGCCGGTAATAGGATCTGCCGCAGCAAGATTAACATCCTGTGACCATGTGGGTGTTCCTACAACAATAATGGCATTAGGATCATTAGCCTTTATCAGAGGAATCACTTCCTCCGCATAGCTTTTCACATCACTCCATGTGGTTCCACCATTTGGTTCATTGCAGATTTCATACAATACATTAGAATAACCGGCATATTTTTCACTCATCTCAGAGAAAAAGCTTTTTGCCTGATCCTTATATGTATTGGGATTCTGATCACCAAGCACATGCCAGTCAATTATTACATACATTCCAAGCTGTGTAGCGTAATCAACTCCGTTATTTACAGTATTTTTAAGATCGCTCTGATTTCCTCCGGTACAATATCCATTGTATTCACCGGAATACATTGCAAGTCTTACACAGTTTACTCCCCACTCATCTCTCAGAGTCTTGAAAGCATCATAATTAACATACTGAGGGAACCATGCGATACCATGAGTAGATACGCCCTTGATCTGAAATGCATTACCATTGCAATCTACAAGCTGTGTTCCATTTACCGAAAGTTTTCCATGAACCTCGACAGGTGTTCCGGAAGGAGCTGGAACAACAGGTGCCGTTGCAACTTCATTCGCATCCTCTGATGCTTCATCCGTATCATCGGTATCAGCAGATTCATCGTTCTCATCATCTCCTGAGTCTGCGTCTTCGACAACCTCAGTGCTATCATCTGTTCCATTTTCATCGTTCAAAGCTTCATCTGAACTCGTATTGGAATCTGCCGTATTATCAAGAGCACTGTTATCAACTGCGTCAGCCTGTGAACCATCAGCACCACCATTTAAGTCTGTAACCATACCTGTAGGTTCGTTAGTAGATGCATTCTTCTTGCTAACTGCCTGATATATCACATTACCAAGCACAATGAGAATAATAACAAGCAATGCTGCAATCACATATATCAGACGCTTCTTTTTAAGCAGCAAGGCCGTAAGTCTATTTGAATCATCTCCGGCCTCTTCTGAATCAGCATTATCCAAATCAGCATCATCAGTATTATCAGGCTCATTATCTTTGCCATTTTCAGTAGCATCTGCTTCAGCTTTATCAGCATTAATCTTATCCGCTTCTGCTTCCATACCATCAGAAATTGCATCAGATTCAGTTATCTCAGTGGCAGCGCTCTCTGCTTCACCGGAAATACTGTTACCAGCTTCATTACCATCTGATACAGCTTCACTCAAATCACCATCCGCTGCATCATTTATGTCTATTTTTTCTTCAATTGTATCCTTAACAGCAACCGGTCCATATTCGCCTTCACCATATCCATCAAGGCCTTCTAAGCCTTCTGTAAGCATTTCGTTATTATCGCTCATCTTCTACCTCAAAACACGTTATAACATCGATATAATAAACAATACGTATACTTATACAAAATAATATTTATTATAACTAATCTTTGTCTGATAAACAATTAATGTAATATACAATTAAAAGCGTCGCAAGCCTAAACATATTGGCAAAAAATAATCACTACAAATGTATTTTCTATAATCTCTTTTTACCAATATTTCTTCCCCTGTATGTTTCTGTCAACGCATGACAATTAGGACATAGATATCTTAAATTATCTACTTGGTTATTAACATTATTACCATCAATATGATCAAGTTCAAGTTTAATATATCCATTCATCCAATTACCATCGCAACCACACCCAGAACATTTATATTCAATAATTCTATGCCTTTCAACATATCCCCTAAGCATTTTTTGAGTCACAGGACTATTCTCACAAAATACTTCATTAACAGAATACCTTTCATGTCCCGGTACTCGAGAATCCGTACTTTTACATAAACCTTTATTCCATCCATGTCCCTTAAAATGCGAGGTATCTATCCCCCAATGTTCTATTTTCTTTTTAAGTAATGCCAGTGTTCCTCCCCCCGACCTGCCAGTCTTTCTTAACACTTCAGCAAACGATTTACTCTCTTTACATAACTGTTCTATCCATTCTCGACTATACTCTCTATAAGACATATTTTTCCTCACATATTTTTTCTATATATTCATAATACTAACTATTAAGGGAATAAAAGAGCACTAAAAAAGCACCCTGAATTACTTCAGAGTGCTTCCTGCTGGTGATCGGACTCGAACCGACACGGGGTTGCCCCCGAGGGATTTTCATACTACTCTATGTCGCCATAGCCGTTTTCACGTTGTAGTCTGGACTATTTCATCTCCATATGTATCACACTTAGGAGGATGGTGTATAGTCTCTACACATTTATTCTCGCGATTGATATCTTCAAGAAATTTAGCTCGTCGTTGTCTCAATGAGAGTTTCGTCGAATTAGCCATCTTCTACATAATCGTTTCCGTATTATGCACTCAATTTTAAGTCCCTTGCGTCTACCATTCCGCCACACCAGCATTTGCTAAGCAAACGCCTAACAAAATGAAATTTTAACATAGGCAAAATAAAATTGCAATATGCATTTTTAACTTACAATTCGCAGCAAATATCTGCTGTATCTTTTCCCAATACAAGCTTACTTGCGGCTCCATCCGCGCTCACTTCATACTGACCTCTGTAGCCTGTAAGTGTTACATAACCTTCAGCATCAGTAACCAGAGTCTCATCGGTCTGCCATCTCTCATGTGCCAATTCCTTAAGCTTGTTATATGATGGCTTAACACTATTATCAAGTCTGATAAATCCGCTGGGAGCCTTGAGCCATGCACCATCTGCAAAATCCCAGCCGGTGATAGCTTCAACAAGAGGCTCCTCGAAAAGACGTACAACCATCTCCTCCCACTCTCTTGCCTGACGCTCTTCTCCTTCAGGAGTAGAAGGCCACTCATCTACAACCCAGTCATTAAGATCAACGATATGCGCAGGCATAATCTCGCCTGAAATAAGTGTATTCTCTGTAAAATGAAGAGGAAGGCCGAACTCAGAAAATCTCTTAAGTACATCTTCAAGCCAAGCCATACCTCTATAACCCTGATGCTGATGAGACTGAAGACCTATTGTATGAATAGGTGCTCCTGCTTCCAAGCTCTCAGCAATTACTTCTCTATACTTATCAGACAGATTAAAGTCATTGATCAAAAGCTGTGCATCAGGATTGGCTGCATGCGCCGCATCAAATACTTCCTTGATAAGAGTCTTTCTACCGTAAGCATTGCAGATACGAGTAATCGCATTATCATATCTGTCAAATTCAGGCATGATAACTGTCTCGTTAATTACATCCCAAATATCTACAGTACCCTTAAATGCAGTCACATCACGATTTATTCGAGCCAGCTGCTTTTCCATAATGGTCTTATTGTCATACTGAAGAAGCCAATCAGCGCATACAGTATGCCAGCAAAGAGGATGCCCCTTAACTTTTGCACCGTTAGCAATCAGATAATCTGCACCTCTCTTACGGCTCTCATACATGATTTCTCCCTCTTTAGGCTCATATCCGCCCCAATAAAAGGGAATTGTCGCATAGTTAAATACCTGTACCCATTTATCCATTCTGTCCTGGAAAAACGCCTTAGCCTTCTTCTCATCTCCATCATAGAAACTAAGCATTCCCTGAGGAAGATCACTGTTAAGCATAATCGCATCAAATCCACCGCATCCGAAAAGGAACTCATGGCTCTTAAGCTCAAATCGAACTTTCTTTCCTGCTACAGGATTGCCCTGTTTATCTACGATTCTTACCTTAGCAGTTGAACATCTGTGTGAAACAATATTACTCATTTTAATACCCCCAATATGTACCTTAATTATCAAAATATTACGTTTAAGAATAAAAAAATAAACTATATGAGCAAATACATAGCATTAAAACGCATATTCTGTATTCTAATCATATAGTTTATTTACTATTTTTTATATCGTAATATCACTTACTTTTCTCAATTCTTTCCCATATGGCAAATTGCAATCATTCCCGGTCCTGTATGTGCACCGATAATAGGTGACAGATAACCGATTCTAATTGTTAATCCGGGATATATCTCAAGCAGCTTATTTTTAATCTCTTCTGCTCCCTCGGCTGCATCTGCATGAACTATAGAGATAACCTCATCCTTAGCGCTCTCATCATAATTATTCTTGAAGAGTTCAACCAATTCACCCATTGCAGCTTTATTACCACGTTTCTTGGCAATAGTAACAAGCTTTCCGTTTTCATCAATCTTAAGAATAGGCTTAATATTAAGAGCAGAGCCTACAACAGCTGTCGTAGCTGATACACGTCCGCCTCTCTTAAGATACATCAAATCCTCTACCATAAACCAGTGGCGGATATTAGCGGTACATTTAACAAGATCATTGTAATTCTCTTCTATTGTCATTCCCGCCTTAAGATTTCTTACTGCATGTTCAGCCAGCACGCCCATACCACCTGTAGCCGCAAGTGTATCTATAGGATAAAAATCAAGATCCGGATAATCCTCTTTAAGCTCTTCTTTTGCTAAAAGAGCTGACTGATATGTAGATGACAGTCCGCTCGAAAGGCAAAGATAAAGAACTGAATAACCTTCCTTAAAATATGGCTCAAGATACTCTCTGTAAAGATATGGTGATATCTGAGATGTCTTGGTAAAATCGCCCTTTCTCTGTCCGTTATAGAAAGCCTTCATAATCTCTTCAGGCTCTACTCCTTTGCAGGTTCTCATCTCATCGCCAAGCGAATACTCCATGGGAATATAGTGAATGTCGTTCTCATCACCAAAATTCTTATCAATATCTGCTGATGCATCTGCAAAAATCAAATATTTCATTATTGATATCCTTTCTCAACTGTACACTTTTAGCACATCTGTATAAGTAACTCAATAATACAATTAATTATGCTTCTACGTCAACCGTTATCCATTTCGGCCTTATGTTTTCTGTTTACACGTTTATCAATGTCCATAGTACTGGCTCTTTTTACACTGTCATCGCCAAAACGTCCACGCAGTGAATCGAGCGCATTATCAAGCTTTTTCATCTTTTCCTTTCGCTCATCAACGATAAATGACATCTGCTCAAATCCATCCCTGTCAATATCTGTAAGAGACAGTCCTATCAATCTAAGTGGCTCACCATTCCAGCATTCTGCAATCAGTTGTTTTGCTATATCATATATAACCTCAGTCACATCCGTACTTTCATGTAATTTCTTTTGATGAGAACGAGTGGCGAACTCCAGATTCCTGTATGTAACTCCGATACATCTGCACTTTGCTTCCTCATGACGCATTCTCGCTGCGACCACGTCCGCCTGTGCCAGAAGCATCCTGTTTATTTTATCCAGTGAATCCAAATCATCCTCAACCGTCGTCTCGGCAGAATATCCTTTTGCTTCTTCCCTCTCTTCAGTGACCGGACTTTCATCTATTCCATTGGCAAAATCATGCAAGTGCTGTCCCTGCTTTTCACCTATAAGTTGCTTTACAAAGCTTATATCTGCGTTCGCTAAATCACCTATAGTTTTAATATCAGCCGCTATCAGTTTTGCAGCAGACGACTTACCACACGTAAAAAGATCTCCGACCGGCAGTCCCCACATCTTTGCAGGAATCTCTTCAGGAAACAATGTATGAACCTTATCCGGCTTTTCGAAATCACTTGCCATCTTGGCACATACTTTGTTACAAGCTATCCCGACATTTACGGTAAAGCCCAACTCATCACGTATTCGGTCTTTAATCTCATATGCAGTCTTAATCGGATCAGGATATATATTCTTCATCCCAGACATATCTATAAACACCTCATCTATGGAAAATGATTCCATACAAGGAGTGTATTCCTTACAAACAGCCTTAAACGCTCTGGAATTTTTAACATATAAAGAAAAGTCAGGTTTCGCTATCACAAGTTCGGGACATTTACGAATAGCCATAGACATAGGCTCACCGGTAGTAATTCCATACTTTTTTGCAGGTATTGACTTGGCTACCACAATACCTGTTCTTTTCTCAGGATCACCACCTATTGCAGACGGAATAAGCCGTAAGTCAGGTTCACCGTTAGCAACCCTTCTCACCGCTTCCCATGATAAAAAAGCACTATTAACATCTATATGAAAAACCAGTCTGTCCATTTTATTCCCGTGCAAATAAAAATAGGCGACAGGGACATAATCCCTGCCGCCGCAATAATCAATTAAGCATTAGCCAAATCGCAGAGCTCGTCGAGCATCTTAGGTAATCCTGTACCCATATTCTCATCAGAGAACTGACATGTACCAACCTTCTTATGACCTCCGCCGCCATACTTAAGCATCAGGCTACCTACATTTACGTCTGAAGTCTTATTAAGAATACTGTAGCCTACTGCAGCACTGCATCCCTGGCCACCCTTACCGCTTACGATCCAAGCAGAAATATTCTGATCAGGATACATAGAATAAATCATGAAGCGGTTACCGGTATAGATAGGATCTACACCTCTGAGATCTGAAATAATAACATTACCTTCTACGCGGGTATGTTCTTTAACCATCTCCTGGAATCTGGCAGTCTGCTCATTGTATACTTCGATACGTTCCTGAACATCTGACATATTAAGGATTTCTTCTGTTGAATTCTTGCTGCATGCAACAAGCAGCTTCTCCATAAGCTGATAGTTGGAAATAGTAAACTGTCTCCAACGACCAAGTCCGGTTCTGGGATCCATTAAGAAGCCGATGAGAATCCATCCTGTAGGATTCATAATCTCATCATATGTAAGGTTACCTGAGTCTACCTTATCAACCGCTACCATTATTTCATCATATTGAGGGAACTTCTCTTTTCCACCATAATACTCATAAATAATTCTAGCACACGAAGGAGTAACACGGCTCTCTCCCTTGTATTTACCAGCAAGCTCCTGACGCTCAAATTCACTAGAGTGGTGATCAAACCAAAGACCACATCCCTCTACAAAAGGAACATTAGCAAGGCAGTCATTCTCATCAATCTCTACAAGGCCATCCTGAATATCCTTCGGATGTGCAAATTTCCAACTATCAATTATACCTGCTTCAAGAAGCAAAGCACCACATACAAGACCATCGAAATCTGAACGAGTTACAAGTCTCAATGTAAAATCTCCTTTCGTTGTACAACATGTTCATATATAAATACAATTTAACATATTTTTTGATAATAATCTACATAATTTCTTATTTATCCTTAGAAATTGTAAGCAATACTCCCTGCATAACCATACATACTATTCCAAGGCCAAGGAAAATAAGCGCAGGCATCCACATCTGCTTAGCAAGATTGGCTGCATAGCTGTCTATAAGATCATTTACAACGCCTGTAGAAATATGAACACCATTCGATGACACCAGCTCTTCAATAATAGACATAATAAGCTTAGGTGAAAATCTGACTACAACACCTGCCACTCCTGCAAACAAAGCATCCACAAGGAAGCTTATTCCGTTTGTTCTAAAGCCTGTAGGCAGCTTGAACATATTAAGAAGCATAATACCAACAACACAAAGTACTGCTGCTCCGAGGAATCCATAGATCAAAGTATCGGTAATATACGCTGTATACTTGGTAAACTCAGAATATATATCTGTATTTGCTGAATATTCAGCATCAAATTTACCTACATTATCACGTATTTCTTCTATCATCTCATCGGTAATTTCATACCCGCTGACATCCTCGATAAGCTCCTTATTATCAACAATAGCCTCCTCGATATCATCGGCAAACTCTTTACCATCAAAGTTACCTGAAATAACACCGCTAAAAAAATCTCCCGAAAGATTGCTGATTGCTTCCTGTACATTAGGATCTTCAAGGACTTCATCAACCTCTTCCTTAGTAACATTATAGTTAAATTCTTCTTTTGCCACCTCGACTACTGCCAAAGACACCGCATCAGAAACTGTGCTGTCCTCGTCAATACCATCAATATTGAGACCACTCGCTATACTACCAATTTCAGCATCAAACAGATTTATATTTGATATCACTTCACTGATAATATTTCTGCTGAACGCTACACGTGCAGTTCTCAGAGATACAAAACAGGTAAAACATACTACTGAAATAATTGCTAAAAATACCGATAAAATAATTCTTAAAGGTTTGATGTCCTTATGCTTCATCAATTTATCCTCTTTTCATTTTAATAATATATATGATTATTGTATGCTGTCGGCATGTTATCGGCAAGCAAATGTCCGTCATTAGCCATAGTCAGCATATTCGGAACTACAAACTCACTGTTCTCGTCAAATTTTATAACCGTCATTCCCGTATGACCAAAATTCATCTTAAGACAAACCTGCGGAAACGGTATATCCAAAACTGCCGAAAGAAAATTAGTTCCAAAGCCATGATGCGCAAACAGCACAACTCTCTTCTCATCGCTGCTGCTACATTTCTTTACAGACGGATCGTACTTATATTCTGTCTCCACCGGAACATAATTAATATTCTTATACATTCCTCGATCTTCGTCCCATATAAATCCATATTGCGCGAGGAATTCTCTAGTCTGTCTTTTAATACGCAAATGTCCTTTTGCGAAATCAGTCCCCTTAAAATCAGGATGCTCATACCATTCCGTACCCAGCTTTCTTACCTCAGTCGATGTAAGAAGCCTTTGCATCTTAGGCAAAGCAAAGCCCCAAGTTCTTCCTCCGTCTGGTGTTGGCATGGATTGTTCTTTATATGCATGAGCCTCATTAGTCCAGTCAAGAACAGTCGGTTCCTTTTTTAGCATCTCCGCTGTAGGCTGCATTGTCTGTATAGCTCTGTTAGAGCTTGATACATAAATATCATCCGCGCCATATCTGGCTATTCGCCTTGCAAGACTCTCTGCCTGTCTTTTTCCCAACGGAGTCAATTCATCGGGATCATATGTCGGATCCGCGTGCCGTACAAAAAATAAAAGCATTTCTTCCCCCTATTTACCACTGATTCAAATCAAAATCTCCGGCCAAAGACTGTATTTCCTTATCGGCTCTTGCCATAAGATCCGCACAGTGTTTAAGTTTCTTTTCGTCCTTTTCAGAAAACTCTCTATCCTTTTTGTATCGAAGCTGATGCTCGGTACTGGCCCAAAAATCCATAGCGATTGTTCTAATTTGGATTTCTACAGGCACATTTTCCGATGAACTTGAGAAATTAACTCTTACAGATACTATCAAATGCAAGCTTCTGTATCCGTTTTCTTTAGGTTCTCTAATATAATCCTTAACTTCCATTATCTCTATATCAGGCTGTCTTGCCAGCATCTGAGCCACATAATAAACGTCCTGTATAAACGGGCATATGACTCTTACACCTGCTATATCATGCACATTGGAAAGCAATGCACTTACCGTAAAAGGAAGTCCCTTCTTCTGCATCTTGTAAACGATACTTTCCTTAGATTTGATTCTGCTTGATATAGATGATATCGGGTTACGATCATTACTAAACTGAAACTCACCCTTAAGAATATTCAATTTTGCCGTTATCTGCTCAATAGCCGCTTCATGCACATACATCAGCTGTCTGTACTGGCGGTCCATATCCAGATAATCCACTGTCTGCGGAAAAAATTCAGGTCTTGTCAGTTCAGCAACACCGGTCTCGTTTTCCTCCGGTGCATCTAATATTCTGACTACCTCTGTTTTCTCCTGATGAATTATTTTTTCTACCATAAACAAATAACCGGATGCCCCATGGAGATATCATCATTCCATATGGTTAATCCATTACTTCCTCAGATTTATTTCTTCTTTCAAGAGCCACAAGAAAATGAGAAATCTCATTCCATGCAGCCTTGGATTCATCCATCATGTTTCCTGCTATTTGGAATACATGAAACATATTTTCATAGACACTTAATTTGACTTCGACACCCTGCTCCTTGGCTTTCTTATATGCCCTTTCAGAATCAGAAAAAAGCATCTCCCTCTCACCAACCTGAATAAGCATCGGCGGGAATCCCTCAAAACTTCCAAAAAGCGGCGACAAATAAGGATCTTTCGGATCGCTTTCACCTATATACGGGTTGTTATATATAAGGCTTTCTTTAGTTCCTCCGAAAACAGGATCATCGTCATAATGCTCATCATAAGAAGCACCACTCGCAGTCACATCCGTCCAAGGTGACATAGCCACAATTCCTGCCGGTAGAGGCATCTTGTGATCACGCAGATACGCTACCAGGCTCATCGATAATCCACCACCCGCAGAATCTCCTGCAATCACGATATGATTAGGCTCATAGGCCGCATCAAGCATCCACTGATATGCTCTGAGAGCATCCTCAAGCGCCGCCGGATGAGGATTTTCAGGTGCCACTCTGTAATCGATAGACAAAACCTGGAGTCCATGTCCCGCCTCAGCATAGAAACCGGCCATATTATGATAATGTTTCTTAAAAGCATTCAAATAACCTCCGCCATGAAGCTGGAGAACTATCCAGTCTTCCGACTCGGGTAATATAAAATTCTTCTTATGAATTTCAGCAGCAGAACGTTTATAAGACAACAATTGTGCCGGTATATTATCTATCCATATCCTTTTAATATCCATGTAATCAGGATATTTGACTACCTTATCAATCTCACTTACATTTCTGCGGTTTTCAACAAGTACCTTCTTCAACCAATTTTCCTTGTTAAAAAGAGCCACCATTCTGTTGATATTATTAGCGTTTTTAATTTTCGGAATTACTGATTTTACTGCCAATCTCAGCTTTTTTTCTTCTTCAGCCATACACTCTCCGAATTAAATTAAAAATGAAATCTTCTGTGTAACTCGCTGTGAGCCTGTTTGTCGCCCACAACTATCAGCCCGCCTAAAAATGCAGCCGTCACACCCACAGCAATAATAGGATAAAGCGGGAACAAATCGCCAAACGCAAAGCAAAGCACCAGGCAAACAATACTGTCCAAAAGAATCCATATTATCGAATATAAGTACTCAATCCATACTGCATAATTGACAATCATCAAAACGAGCATGGCTATATCAACGCCTAAAACTACAAACGGCAATCCATAATGAATCGACCATTCCTTAAAATCAAACAGCGTATCGATTACAATAATCAAAACCTGTGCCACCACAAGTTCGACAACTATTTTACGCTGAAGACTCTTATTCTGACTCGTACAAAAGATAAGTGAAAAACATCCGAAAATCAGCGCAGCTGCGGTCAAAAATGCATATTTTATTTCCAGACCGATTTTAAGGCTTACCAAAACCATAATAAGTTCTGCGACTATGGCAGAATATACCGTTATCCTCTTGGCAAATTTTAGCTTTTTAACTGTATTTCTGTATTGAGGATACATTACCGATCTGCTGGCACCATCAAGCTTACTGTCTCGTGACAGTACACGCTTGCAAAGTGGACATACAGCGGAATCATCGCGAACCTCAATATTGCACTTAACGCATTTATTCATAAACTACTCCATTGGTCTCAATAGAAATATTAAGGCCATCTTCCGCAAGGCGTCTGAAAAATACCTTCTGTATATTGGTCTCTTCAATCGCACTGCTAAACGACAGCACCAAAGTATCCTTATAGCTGCAAATTGCGCCCTTGATATTTTGTCCCTTAGACATGCTCAATGCTATATGGAACATATCTATATAGTCTTCGTAGTGTTCATCAACCTTAAATACACCCATATTGGTCACAGTTGAAGTATTGGCTTTAGCCGATGTCCAATAAATAGAGTTTATTGCAATATCTTTTACAAAAACCGGCACCATTCTCAGCGCAAGATTTTTCTCATTGGCAACATTATATGAAAAGCGTTTCTCAAGGTTTTCTTTGGTTACCTGCTCCTTTAAGCTTGCCGCACATTCACTGAGAACTTCCTCAAATGTATAGCTTTCCTTAACCGGTAAAAATGAGCACGAAACCACAACAAAGAAATTACGCATTGTCTCTGAATCAAAATAATTGCGCAGATTAACCGGTACCGCTATGGCTATAGCCTTCTTTGACGGCATACCCTTTAATACTTCCTTATAGATTGCCCATACGAAGCAACCGATAAGATACTGATTAATCGTCACGCCGTACTTGGCAGCAACAGGCTTAACCTCAGGAATATTGATATACCCATGCATGATACTGATAAATGACTTGGGCAGCATTGTACCTTTAATAAGAACCGCAGGCTGAGCACGATACGGTTTCTTGGCGCTCTTTTTGTAGTTCTTCAAGTATGCATCTTCTCTATCAAGTGAGGTGTTATGTGACAGACCATCCATTATTCCGGTGAATTTATCCGGATACTTAAGTCTGAGATACTGATAAGTAATTTCCTTTAGAAATTGGAGAGAACCGTTACCATCGGCGATTGCATGAAACACTTCTAGATTAATTCTCTTCTTGTAATAAGAAACCCTGCATAGATAACCGTTATTTTCCAATTGATTAATAAACCGGCAGGGATATGTAGTTTCTTCTTTTATCTGCGGAAAAGGTCTGGTATTTTCTTCAAAATAATACCAGAATATTCCCTTTTTAAGCTTATATCTGTACATGTCAAAATAAGGAAGCACCAACTCAACAGCTTTTTGCAACAAATCTCTGTCGATGTCTTCCTTAAGTGTTACCGACATGCGGTATACATTTGACATTCCTTCATTTGTAATAACAGGGAACAGATTGGCTGTATTATCCAATCTGTCCCACGCAACATGATTCTTTCTCATACAACAAACAACATTTCAAATTCATACTCTGTAAATTATTTTCTCTAATTATAACAGTTTGTGAGTAGAATTTGTTTGTTTTCAGAGAAATTAACTAAATATTTATCAATTTTTTACTTTTTATGGCGCATATTATAATCATTTCTTATTTCATCCAATAGCTGCGGAGCCTCCATGCAGCACTTCATTTCCTCAACATTTTCAGCGCGTCTTACCTGTGCAACAACATTACTCAGCACGCTGTAATTAAGCTGGGTTCCCTCATCATCGCATTCATAATTTACAGCATGATTTTCATTGATTCCGAATCTTCCGGCCACTTCCACCGCATCAATGTTGGCACCCAGGAAAATAAACTCCCAGCTATATTTCTCCTTCTGCTTTTCAACCATACTCTTTATCTTTTTGTAATTGTATTTTCTGCTGGCATTTTCCATTCCGTCAGTAGTGATAATAAAAATTGTTTTCTCAGGCACATCCTCGTTTCTCGCATATTTATGTACTGTGCTGATATGCGAGATTGCATCACCTATAGCATCAAGTAAAGCAGTGCATCCACTTACATAATAGTCATCTTCGTTCATCTTCCTTACTTCGCCTACAGGCACCCGATCATGTACCACTTCACTTGAATCACTGAAAAGAACAGTTGAAACATACGCCTCTCCCTTTTCTTTTTTCTGCTTTTCCACAAATGAATTGAAGCCTCCTATTGTATCTGCCTCCAAGCCACTCATAGATCCGCTCTTGTCCAAAATAAATACGATTTCTGTTAATCCTTTTTTCATGCTTTTGCCCTCATCTTTCTTCATTAATGCGACATCTTTGACTATTCTGTGATGCCTGTTTGTTTCTGATGAGCTGATAATATCACTCAAGGATTAAAAAAAGGTCGCCACACAGGCGACCCTAAAGATATTTATATTTAGCTGTCAATATAACTTTCAAATATATTGCTTTAGCTGTCAATAAAGCTTTCCAAACCATGCTCTTCAAGTTGGATAGCTATCTCAACGATATCATAAATCTCATTTTCGATAAAAAATTCAAAAATCAAATCATATAATTCGCACGGCGAAAAGGTATATCCAGCCCTTGACAACAAATCCTTACTGTCATCAATATTAAGTCTTGCTCCCACGCAAAGGCGCAGCGCAACCTCTTTACTTGGATGATACTCCGGATTGGTCTTAATCTTACTGAAAAGCTTCTTGGACACTATCGAATTATTATATACCTCCGCCGGAGTCATACCCTTAACTTCAATCAAGTACATCAGATAATCCGAGAAACTGTCCTTAATATGCTTAAGTCTTGCATTAAGCTTATCCTCAAGTTCATAGAAGGAATCATCATTTTGAGGATCAAACTCTACCTTTTCGGCATAAAGCATCGGCGCCGGTCGCGGAGTAATTATTGGCTCAGCAAACAATTCTTCAGCTTTAGCACATTCAGCATCGCACAAATCATCCGTCGTTGAAGAAAACGATTCTTCTGCTTCCGATGATGGCACTGATCTTTTTGATGCTTTTGAAAATACACTGCCAATAAATGTATGGACCGCTTCAAGCCCCCCGGAGCTTTGTTCTTCTTTAGGTTCACTTTCTATATAGTGGCTTTTTATATAAGCTTCCAGTTCCGGAATATATTTTTTGCCTTCACCGGCACCTTCTTTACAAGCAGATTTATATGACTCTTCTGCATTTCTGACATCATTATGCATTAATCTATCCCTTTTCTATATGAGTTCAGCTTATAATCCACGAGCCTCTGAAAGTGTAATACCGTTGCCTGACGGTCCAAGCGGTATCTGATGATCAAGACCTATAAACTTACCGTTCTCCTGCCATAATACTTCTTTTACAAAGTTATACTTTTCAGTATCCCATGTAGTAAAGTCATCAAGTACGAGTCCGCCGGTATCACCGGAATTGGCATTGAAGCACCAGAATGTATGGTTAAGATGATAAGTCTTAATCAAAGTTCTCATGTGAGTCATCCACGTAATGTTGGGCTCAGTCATATATCCGCCCCACTCACCAATAAGTAGCGGTGCAATATCATCCTCATAAATATAAAACCAGTTATCCTTCCAACAGTCTTCCATGAGGGTATTGTAATTGTAGCCTGAGTAGAACCAAGGCTGCTGATATACTGTCGGACCATAATCATGAGGTGAATATACCAATTTGTTCTGATATCGTCCTAAATCTATCGGAAAATCCGCTACACCTCGTAGATTACCTCCCCACCAGTTAAAGTAATAGTCATCATCATCTGTCGAATGATAATCTCCGTTACGGTTAATATCTATAGGATATATTTCTGTACCCTCGACCATTATGAGGACATTTGGATTGGCCTCAAGTACCATAAGCGCTGTTGTCTCAGCAACATACTTCCAGTTGTTCACTGATGTGGAATCATTCCATATTGCTGCTGCCACACCCTCAAATGGCTTGCCATGAGGCTCATTTTTAAGATCATATGCAATAATCGTATCATCATTCTTATATCTGTCTGCCATCCACACAAGTGCTTCCTGATACTGAGCCGTAGATATGTTGCTGGTAGTCCAGAGATTAATATTATGACCTGATGCATTGGTCTCAGCACTATGAATATCTATCATAATTTTCAATCCACATGCTCTGCACTGTCCTACAATATAATCCCATATTTCCAGGCTATCCAT
Organism: Lachnospiraceae bacterium UBA1721; assembly: GCA_002317155.1. Classification (GTDB taxonomy): domain Bacteria; phylum Bacillota; class Clostridia; order Lachnospirales; family Lachnospiraceae; genus AC2028. The sequence continues at coordinate 16,241 of DCIR01000057.1, read as the reverse complement.
TCCTACCAGATAATAGTTGGTTGCCTGGTTAAAATTAGCTGTAGGAGCCTGACCGTTTTTCCATTGCAAAATAAGCTCTGCCGAAATAGGAACACGTATAAGATTGAACCCGTGATCTGCAATACCCTGAATAGAAGTATTTAAATCGCTGTTCCATAGGCCATCAAAGGTATTGGTTCCTGTATTATAGCCAAACCAGTTAACACCGGTCAGCCATACTTTTTTACCTGTAGAATCAAGAATATTGGTACCGTCCGTAAACAGCCAGTCATCGGTTGTAGGTTCCGGAACCTCTAACGCATTGGCTGCAACTGCAGGCTGCCCATTATTTCCGTTGTTTCCATTGTTCCCATTGTTCCCATTATTGCCGTTATTATTTCCGGCATTTGCAGTACCTTCTGAATAGGTATTCTCAGATACAAGACTGTATGTCAGTTCCTGATTGACATTAGATGCTATAAAACCTATTTCCGCCTTTGCTCCCGAACTTACTACTTTAGTATAGTCAACAGGCAAAATAGTAAGTACACCGTTAGAAACACTGTAATTACCGCCCCACAAATTATCTATGGATGCACTGTCTCCCACATTTATTTCCAATGTCCAACCATCTATCGTCAGATTTGAACTATTCACAAGATATATCGCATACTGTCCGCTGGAATTATTCTCACCCCAGCTTCCAGTCTTACTGATCTGAGCATAGAAATCCTCTTCAGAAACCTCTGATGATTGAGCATCATCACTCGAACTATCTGTATCCGAATCATTATCATCATTAGAACTGCCTGTATCCGAATTATTATCCTCATTCATGCTACCGTCATCCGAATCATTACCATCATCAATAGACGTATCATCTAATGAACTGCTGCCATCCGTGTTGTTTTGAGAATCACTATTTGAAGCCGAAGTGTTATTTTCCTCAGCTATAACAGGTGATCCTATTGATCCACCCTCGTTTTGCTCCTTATTATCCAGTCGGTCCTTAATAATATAAAAAGCAACATTTCCTCCGACTATTATTATCAACGCCAATATAATAAGCAGTATTTTTGTAGGTTTTTTCATCACAATACCTCTTCTAAGATTATAATGTAAAAAGGACGCATACAGCGCCCTTTTATAATACCACATTCTTAAATTATCTCATATTGAAAATACTCATATTTAAGATTACTGCCCTCAACTATTTCCGCGGGAAGAAGAGCTCTTGCAACCAGCTTTATATCGTCAGATTCAATATCTGTTCTCTTAAGGTTAGCGTAATCACCGTCTATACTTTCAACTACATAATACCAAGTTTCCATTAATCTCTCCTGTTACAACTCTTTAATTCGATTATATACCCACGCATGAAGATTGATATCCACTACATCTGTACCGCAGTATGAACACTTCTTAGCTCCAAGCATTGTAAGCGGTGCTCCGCAATTAGGACAATTAACACCCAATGCATTTGATCCGGTCTGTTCCACAATAGCTCTGTCCTGTACATAAATCATATCTACATTATAGCGGGTCTGATGCTTTGAATTCTTATTGCCTGCGACTACATTACCTGCAGTATCGGTGGTATATTCAAAATACTCAACAGACATATCAAATGTAATCACACATCTTCCTGCCGTTTTATTATAATTCTTAATCTCTGTCTGATGAATCTTTACACTTTCATAATGCTTATGAAGTCTGTTATTATTCATCTCCGATATTATATTTCTGACATTATTCTTGATCTCACTGCCTACATCTGTAAGCAATTCCGCATCCTGATGTGTTATCGCATTAAGATATGATGTAAGGACAAGCTTAGTTCTCTCTCTCATCTCATCATATTCAAAATCAGGAAAATCTCTGGTAATTCTCGGGAGCATCAAAGAAGTAGCACCTGACACAGATCTAGGTGTTTCTTCCATAGACTCAGTAACTGCCTGATGCATTATTTGCCCTAGATTAATCTCACCCCTGTTGGCCGGTCCTGCTACAGTCTTGATTATCTGAGCAGTCACAGAATTCTCAATAGATCTTCTGACTTTTCTCTTAAGCCTTTTCACACTTCTTACCACAGAAGTAACCACAACTGCTGCCGCAACAGCTCCCGCCACTCCAACAATTATCCAAAAGGTCGCAGTACTTGTGAGTGCAAAACCTGAAAAAAACATACTTCACCTCTATGAAAGTAATTTATGCAATTAATTTCTGTTACATAAAAATACACCGGCTGTCGCGTGCTCCACAGGGAATACCAAAAATGTGCACCTGGACACCGACAATACAGCTCATGGCCGCACTCCTCCCGGAACCGATGATTAACAATTATACATCAAATTCAATTTCTTGAAACCACAATAAATACATATATATATATTATTTTTCTCTCTTGGACATTTTCCTGAGATATGTATTCTTCAGTTCATTCTCATCCGCAAGACGCCTATTTTCCGCCTGAAGAGTACGCAGGTAATCCCTTATCAGAGGAATACCTCCCCTGACGGCAACATCCTCATGCTTTTCCATATCATCAAGCCACTGTTCAAGTGATTTTTCCCTTATATCTTTATATGTATTATCTTCCTGAAAAAACATTTGTCTCTCCATATACTACTTTTCACATATAATCTTGTATGTGTCAGGTCGTCTGTCTCTGAATATACCCCAGCTGAGTCTGTTAACTTCTATCTCATCAAGATCATATGTGTTAATAAGAATTTCCTCACAATCTCTTGATGCATTCTGTACCAGTTCTCCGGTTTCATCAGTCATAAATGAAGAACCGTAAAATACAAGTGCCGACTCCTGGTTATTGTTTTCCTTGCAAGGCTTAACATCTTCTCTGCCTATTCTGTTCGCAGCAATCACAGGCATAAGATTGCTTCCTGCATGTCCCTGCATACATCTACGCCAATGAGGCATACTGTCACATTCTATTATAGGCTCACTTCCTATAGCTGTGGGATAGAACAAAAGCTCCGCACCCTGCACTGCCATAGCTCTTGCAGTCTCCGGGAACCACTGATCCCAGCAGATACCAATTCCGATTTTGCCATACTTAGTATCCCAAACCTTAAAGCCTGTATCACCTGGAGTAAAATAAAACTTCTCCTGATAAAAATGATCATCCGGAATATGTGTCTTTCTATATACGCCAAGTACAGTTCCGTCAGCATCAATGACAGCTATACTGTTATACAATACATTCACATCTCTTTCATAAAAACTGACAGGAATAACTACACCAAGCTCCTTTGCGAGCTCTTTAAAATGGCATACTGCATCATTTTCATCAACTGACTTAGCGAACTCATAATACTCATATCGTCTTTCCTGACAAAAATACTGTCTCTCGAACAGTTCAGGAAGCAGTATTATCTGTGCACCTTTCGCAGCTGCCTCTCTTACCATTTTATCTGCTTTAGCTATATTTTCAGAAACTATCTCACTGCAAGACATCTGTACTGCTGCTACAGTTACTTTTCTCATCATTCACTCCATTAAATATTTAATAACTAATTATTAGCCCAAGGGAATCTGCTGCGTAATACAGTGGATGTTTCCACCACCTACTATTATTGAACGAGCTTGTATGTCTACTATTTCTCTATCAGGGAACAGTTCAGCCAGTTTTTTATGTGCCACCTTGTCATTTACATCGCCAAACTGCGGAAGCAATATCACCTCATTGCCAATATAAAAATTAACATAGCTCGCCGCAAGCCTCTCGCCGGCTTCTCTGGTATCTTCGCCTTCTTCAAACTCAAGTCCGTCAAGTTCTTCCTCTGTTATACATACCGGATTTTTAGGAATCGGAAGCTTATGAACCTTAAAACTTCTACCACGGGCATCAGTCTCTTCCATAAGTACCTTGAGTGATTCGCTAGACGGCTGCCACTGAATATCATTTTCATCATCAGTCCACGCAAGCACTACTTCCCCCGGCTTTACAAAAGCACATACATTATCTACATGCTCATTGGTTTCATCTCCCTCGATACCACGAGGCAGCCATATAATCTTCTCAGCTCGTAGATACTTTTTAAGCTCTTCCTCTATCTGCTGCTTACTCATCTGTGGATTACGTCCGGGGCTGAGCAGACAGCTCTCGGTAACAATTACAGTGCCTTCTCCGTCACTGTGAATTGATCCACCCTCAAGTACAAAATGCTTGGCATCGTAACAGTCCAATTTTAGCTTATCGCACAGCTTTAATGCCGCCGCGTCATCCTTATCCCATGAGGCATACAGTCCATCGTATGTTCCTCCCCATGCGTTGAAGCTCCAGTCGATTCCCCTGACATCGCCACAGTCATTAACTACACATGTAGGACCTACATCTCTTGACCAGGCATCGTCAGTATCTATAACCATTGGTATTACATTTTCATTTCCACTGAAAATATTTTTTACTTCATCAAGGTATTCATCCTTACAGAGAAGATATACCTCCTCATGCTTAGATAACACGTTGGCTATTTCAGTAAATGTCTTTTTAGCCTCCAAGCCTTTACCAACCCATGATCCGGGTCTTACCGGCCATATAAGCATGGTTCCTCTATGCTTTTCAAACTCTCCCGGCATTCTAAAACCATCAGCAGCCGGAATACTCTTTAATATATTCATATATTACTCCGTGCACAAACACACTCAGTGCAAAGCTCTCTCATATCTTACGAAGACATTCTAAGCATACAAAGAAGACCAACTGCACCTATGAAAGCCTGCACTTAAAATCATCATAACCAAAGCTCTTAATCAGCCTACAATTACCTTCTTCATCCATGGCACAAATATCCGGGAGCGGAATACCGTTAAAGGTATTATTCTTTACCATTGAGTATATAGCCATATCTTCAAAGATAAGTCTGTCGCCTATCCTGATTTCCTTATCGAAGGAATAATCTCCGATTATATCTCCGGCAAGACATGTATATGAAGACAGTCTATATGTATATTTCTTTTCTCCCGCCTCTCCACTATCTCTAAGTGGCGGTCTGTATGGCATCTCCAGTACATCCGGCATATGGCATGCAGCAGACGCATCCAGTATCAGTGTACTGATACCATTCTCAACGATATCAAGCACCTCTGTTACCAGGTAACCTGCATTAAGTGCAATTGCCTCACCTGGCTCAAGATATACCTCAACATCATATTCTGACTTAATCTTCTTAATAAGATTAATCAGCTTTTCTCTGTCATAATCTTTTCTGGTAATGTGATGTCCACCACCCATATTAAGCCATTTCATCTTCTTAAGATATGGTCCAAAATTCTTTTCAAATGCCTCAAATGTGGTAACAAGATCATCAGAATTCTGCTCGCAGAGTGTATGGAAATGAAGACCTTCGATATTATCTAAAACAGTGCTGTCTTCCTCTAATGCCTTCTTAAAAACATCAAACGTAACACCAAGTCTTGAACCGGGTGCGCAAGGATCATAAATCGCATGCTCACCCTGAGTAGAACATTCAGGATTAACTCTCAGACCGAGACTAAGGTGTTTAGGCACTATAGGAGCCTCATTCAGAAGCATTATTCCCATATCCTCATAAGGATTACCGTTAAGCTGTTTAGAGGTCTCTATGGCCATCGCAGCATACTTTTTAACCTGTGCTATAGAATTAAAAGTAATATGGTCGCAAAAATGTACCAAATCAAGCAAATCCTTTTCCTTAAAAGCAGGTGCATACACATGAACCTCTCCGCCCATCTCCTCATAGGCAAGACGTGCTTCAAACAGACCACTTGATGTAGTTCCTTTCAGATACTGCTTAATCAACGGATACTCTGCAAACGCGGAAAAAGCCTTCTGAGCAAGGAGAATGTGACATCCACTCTCTTCCTGAACATTTTTAAGTATCTCAAGATTTTCTCTTAACTTTTTTTCATCTATGACATAAGCCGGTGTGGGAATATCATTTATTCTCATTTCATTCTCCATTGTGTATTGATTAATCTTAAAATGTACACTAATCAATTACACAGTCCTGTCATCATATTTTCAATAATTAAGGTACAAGAACAGGATTCTCGTCTACTACCCAGGGAAGTCCCCACTTGTTAAGTGCTTCCATGTAAGGATCGGGATCGAACTCATCTGTAGTAAATACTCCGGGCTGTTTCCACTGTCCGGTAACAACCATCATTGCACCAATCATCGCAGGAACACCTGTTGTATAAGAAATAGCCTGTGACTCTACTTCCTTATAGCACTCCTGATGATCGCATACATTGTAGATATAAAGAGTCTTTTCCTTGCCGTCCTTGATACCGGTGAAGATACATCCGATATTGGTCTTACCTACTGTTCTGGGACCAAGACTTGCAGGATCAGGAAGGAGCTCCTTTAAGAACTGAATAGGTACAATCTGAGTTCCGTTAAAGTTAACAGGCTCTGTAGAAAGCATACCTACATTCTCAAGACACTTCATATGAGTCAGATAGCTCTGTCCGAAGGTCATGAAAAATCTAATTCTCTTAACTTCAGGCATATTTCTTCCGAGAGCCTCTATCTCCTCATGATGAAGAAGGTACATATCCTTCATTCCTACGCCTTCGAAATTGTACTCTCTCTTAATGCTCATTGCAGGAATCTCAATCCACTTTCCATTCTCCATATATGAGCCGGGAGCTGATACCTCTCTTAAGTTAATCTCAGGGTTAAAATTGGTTGCAAAGGGATATCCATGGTCACCGCCATTGCAATCGAGAATATCAATAGTATGAATCTCATCAAAGTAATGCTTCTTGGCATAAGCCGCAAAAACTGATGTTACACCGGGATCAAAACCGGTTCCGAGAAGTGCGGTAAGGCCTGCATTCTTAAACTTGTCCTGATAATCCCACTGCCATGAGTAATCAAAATATGCAGAGAAGCCAAGTTCCTTACAACGCTTCTCATATCTTTCCTTAAACACAGGATCATTGATATCCTCAGCCTCATAATTGGCTGTGTCAATATAGTCAACACCACACTCAAGGCAGGCATCCATGATGGTAAGATCCTGATAAGGAAGCGCAAGGTTGAGAACCGCTGTAGGCTGATATGACTTAATAAGAGCCACAAGTTCAGCCACATTGTCAGCATCAACTTTTGCTGTTGTAATCTTTGTCTTGCTTATTTTTTCAAGCTTAGCCTTAAGTGCATCGCACTTGGAAACTGTACGACTCGCTATCATAATTTCATCAAAAACATCACTATTCTGGCAGCACTTGTGAATTGCTACAGACGCTACACCACCACAACCGATAATCATTAATCTGCTCATTTATTAATCCTCCGAAGCTCTAGTTTTCTTGCCTTCTTCCTCTTCAAGAAGGTCCTCGACATATTTGGGAAGCATAAATGCTCCCTGATGCAAATTGGTAGTATAATACCAGGTCTTTAATCCTCTGGCTTTCCATCTGATAGGATTGAAATCAATCAGAGGATGATACTTCTTGGACGCAAATCCAAACATCCAATAGCCCGCAGGACATGTCGGAATACTCGCCTGATATACACGGCTTATCGGGAAACAGCTATACACCTTACGATGCATTGATCTGAATGCCGCCTCATCCTCATCGTAGAACGGACTGCCGTGCTGATACACCATAATACCGTCCTCATGCAGTGATCTGAAGCAGTTACCGTAGAATTCCTTGGTAAACAGACCTTCTGTGTGACCAAACGGATCTGTCGAATCATTAATAATCAAATCATATTTATCTACACAACGCCTTAAATATCTAAGGCCGTCCATATTAATGATTTCAACTCTCGGATCATCAAATCCCTTAGCTGTCTCAGGGAAAAATTCCTTACTGACACTGATAAACATTTCATCGGGTTCGACAACGTCAATGTGTTCAATCTCAGGATACATTGTAAGTACCTTGGCAACACCGCCGTCGCCTCCACCGATAATCAGCACGTCCTTTACATTCGGATGAACTGCCATCGGTACATGAACCACCATCTCGTTATAGATAAATTCGTCTGCTTCAGAAAATATTATTTCTCCGTCAAGGACAATCATTTTACCGAATTCCTTTGACTCAAACACATCAATTCTCTGATATTCGCTCTCTTTGCTGAATAACTGTTTATCCACTCTCACGCTGGTCTTGACATTTTCTGTATCAAGCTGTGAAAACCAAATATCCATTACTTATCCTCATCCCCTTCCAATACACGAAGGGTATCTACATTAATATCCATTGTTCCCTGCAATGAACATCCTTTATCCTTGGCAAACTTAATATACTCGATAATCTCCTCTGTTATACGCTCACCGGGTGTAAGAATCGGAATTCCCGGAGGATAACACATAACGAGTTCACCGCACACATAACCATTTGATTCTTCTAGTGCCACCTGCTTTTTTTCTGCATAAAATGCCTTCTGCGGTGAAAGAACAACCTCAGGCTGTATAAAATCTCCGCAAAACTGATCAGAGTCTTCCTTACCGTACACTCTCTTAATATCTTCGAGTGCACCTACAAGTCTCTCAATATCCTGCATACGATCACCAATCGAAATATATGCAAGAATATTATTAATATCTCCAAACTCTATCTGAATATCATACTCATCTCTTAACAGATCATAGACTTCAATACCTGTAAGACCGATTCCTCTTGTATATACGGATAGCTTGGTAACATCAAAATCATACACTGCATCCCCGTCAATCATATCTCTGCCATATGCATAGTATCCGCCGATTTCATTGATCTCGTTACGAGCGTACTCCGCCATACGGCTTACCTTATTGAATGATTCCTTACCGCGCAGAGCCAGGTTTCTTCTTGATATATCAAGGCTTGATATCAAAAGATATGAAGCACTGGTAGTCTGTGTAAGATTGATAATCTGACGCATATACTCAGCATCAAAACCTGCACCACACAAAAGAATTGAGCTCTGAGTAAGGCTACCACCTGATTTATGCATTGATACTGCCGCCAAATCAGCTCCGGCCGCAATTCCCGACATAGGAAGATCATCTCCAAAATACAAATGAGTTCCATGCGCCTCATCGACCAGCACCTTCATTCCGGCTTCATGCGAAATGTCAACAATAGCCTTAAGATTTGAAGATATACCATAGTATGTCGGATTATTTACAAATACAGCCACCGCATCAGGATTCTCAGCTATTGCACGCTTAATCTCACTTATTTGTACACCCAGGGCAATACCAATCTTTGGATTGATTTTAGCCTCAACATATACAGGAACACCTCCGCACAAAACAAGTGCATTGATAACACTCTTATGTACATTTCTGGGAAGAATTATCTTGTCCCCTGCTTTGCATACAGCAAGTATCATGCTCTGCACGGCACTCGTAGTACCATTAACCATAAGGAAAGCATGTTCAGCACCAAATGCTTCTGCTGTAAGCTGTTCAGCTTCACTTATAACGGATATAGGATGTCCCAGATTATCCAATGGTTTCATTGAGTTAACATCAAGGCCTACACATTTTTCACCAAGTAACTCTACAAGTTCCGGATTACCTCTGCCTCTTTTATGTCCCGGTACATCAAATGGAACTACTCTTTTTTTCTTAAAAGCTTCAAGTGCTTCATACACCGGCGCTCTGTGCTGCTCCTTACGATCCATTATGTTTCTCCCTGCATGTTAGAAATGATTTCGTATAAGCGATACGGCATTCGCAATTCGCTTATACGAACAAAAAAGGAAGGTGATAATATCACCTTCCTTGAATAGTTAATCTACATAGTAATCGCGTAATATTACTGCAAGCCCTCCACCGCTATCGGGAGCCCTCTGCAAAATACAGTTACGTACTGTTATTGACCGTTTCACAAGTGATATTAATGATTATAAAGTAATCAACTTATAAAATTTGAGCTTTTAACTCAATCAATAATTGTGACTATTTTGCATAAGAACTGTTCGTTCGCTTGCGTTAAAAATGTAACATTACTGCTTTATAGTGTCAAGAGAAATATTTTACCGATAAATACTTCTATCACCACTCTATTTTAATAATTTAGAATCCTGCATATTCCTTGAGCTGAGCTGCACCATAGAAAGCATACTTAGGCTGATATACAGAATCAAAAAGAAGCGGATATGCTGAGCTTCTCCAAGACATTGAATCTACATAGCCCCAGAATGTAAGTGCATCGCATGAAATAGTACCGTTATCTACACGTTCAAAGATTCCGTTAATAAGATTGTAGTAAAATCTTCCCTGCTTCTGAAGATTCTCTTCAGTAGGAGGAAGTGTATTCTGCCATGCTCCGAGAGATACATCAAGCTCGGTAAGCTGAATCTTAAGACCTGTAGCTGCAATTGTATCCATTGCATTGAAATATGTAGAGAGGTCATCAGAAGTATACAAGTGAGCCTGGAGGCCTACACCATCGATAAGATATCTTCCGTTCTCATCCTTAAGTGTCTCTACAAATGATACAAGTGTGTTTGCCTTAAACTGCTCATTATAGTCATTGTAATAAAGATCAACTGACTCAGGAGCATACATATCGGCAAAATAGAATGCGTAATAAAGGAAATCCTCACCCATGGTCTTATACCAGTAGTTGTTCTCTTCTCTGATAGAACCATCTTCCATCCATGCCTCGTTTACTACATCATAAGCATAAATAATATCAAGATATCCCTTTTCATCAAGGAGCTCGAATACCTGCTTGATATAACTCTCCATACGGTCAATCATTACCGCTTCACTTACAAGGCTCTTAGTGGTATCGAAATCTTCATAGAAAATCCATGAAGGAGTCTGACTATACCATACAAGAGTATGTCCGCGAACTGCCATATTGTTAGCCAAAGCCCAATCAAGCATCTTGATTGCATCATCACTGAATTCAACAACAAGCTGACCTGCTTCCTTACTAGCGGTCTTATTGAAAAGATAATCCGGCTTCATTTCGTTTTCCATTGTAATACTGGTAAACTGATCGGTTATACGCTTGCTGGCAATATCATTTGAAATCATACGAGTGGTAAGGCAAGTACCTACCTTCAAGCCATGCTCACCAAATACATCCTTCAGATATACTTCAGGCTTCTCATCCTCATCATCAGATACGTCAGCCACTTCACCATTCACTGTAAATGCAGACTCTTCTGCGCTCCAAATCCACTGTACGGTCTCTGACTCTCCGGCATCATTAACCAAATCTACAGAGATATCAGTGTATCCGTCTCCGTTGTAATCTCCGGTTGCAAATGTCTGTGTAGTCTTAGCTTCATCTGTTGTGACATAAGGGAACATTATCTTCTGATACTCAACCTGAGCATCCTGATTCAGATAAATAGAAATTCCATCATTGCCTACCCATACCAATGTATCCACTTCTCCGTCATGGGTAAACTTCTCAGAAATGTATCCGCGGCTGGTCTTCCAATCACCGCCGACACTGGGCTCATCAACAGCATTTGCACTGCAACCTGCCAACAAGCCGCAGCATAATGCTGCAACTATACTGTTACTCAATACTCGTTTTTTCATACCTTCTCCTTATAAAAACCATTCATAATTATCTGTTGCAATTTTCTGTTTCCCACGCAGAAAACGTAAGATATTTTCCCCTAATATCTTCGCAACCGACAAATAAATAATAATCAATCAACTTTTTCTTTTCTGCCCATACTTTGCTATCATATTGCCTGTAAATGCTAAAAGCGCCCAATTCTCCAAATCGAGCGCTTTAATATATCAGTTTATTTCATTTTTATCTTAGTTTAAGGCATTGACAAAATATAACCATTTTATCGAAGCTTTCTGTCCAAGGTAATAGAATAAGTCAAATAACCCATAGGCTTACCACTACCTGTATATGAATTCAAATCCAATGTACTTCCATCCGTTTCATACAGATAATAATTATCGTTGCTGCTTTCACTTGAGTTCACATATATCTTTCTACTGTCTGCAAAATATGTAGTCTCGTAATCAAAAGCTTCCAATGCATCCTGTATCTCAGTCCCAAACTGATCCATCAAAAACTCAGCATAAGAACCACCGTACACTATTCCTACAAGCAAATCTGCCTGAAACTTAGTGAATCCGTAATCCTCTGCGACAGAATAAAGAGCATTCATTGATTCTTCATCTGCTGTCATCGCCTCTAGCGCAGGCTTAATGCTATCTTCGGATACATACATATGCATCTTGTCATCAGTAAACTCAAAAATCAGTTCTGCCGGGAAATAAATATTATATCCGCTAACACCAAGCTCGGCAGCTATCAAATCTCCAAAATCATAGCTTGTTGTCCAGGTACCTTTTATATCCGCATACATGAGTGACGCAATTTCATTGAGCTTAGCAGTCAGCGACTCATCATCAGGGAAGACATCAAGAGCATCCAGCACCACATCCTTCGCTTCCTCATATGCTTCTTCAGCTATTAATTCGTCAGCTTTATCTATTACTTCAGCTATATATTCAGTTCTGCAGTATTCTATATTTTCATCCGCTTTTACGCGATACAGATCATCTATATCAGAGACCTTGTCAAAATACTCTATAGCCTCGAGATAACGCTCCTCTTCCATATACTCTACTGCTTTAGAATAATCTTCCCTCGACTGATATACCGTTTCTATTTCCTCACGATACTTGCGAGCCTTTCTGCTATCCGCCAGCGCCTCCTTCATCACAAGGTCATAATATTCCACAGCATCTTTATATTTCATTTTCTCATTAAGATAATCATCATGGTAATCCTTGGCTATATCTATAAGTCTATCCTGAACCTCTTCTGCCTTTTCATCTTTGAGCTTGGAATACCACTCTACTACAGTCTCGTAATCCTGAGTCTCAAAAGCTCTGTCGACTCTTTTCGAAGGTGATAAATACCACAACAAAAATGCTCCGACAGCCGCTAATACAAGCACAACCGGAATTACTATAAAAAGTATTCTTTTTATTAATCGCTTTTTATCAGTCATACAGTAGTTTTCTCCATATCAGCATTCATCTCCTTAGAGACAGATAGCATTATTTAGCCATACAATTATCATAAAATATTGTAAGACTAATCTTACCGATTAAAATCTTACGATTGTATTTATAACCTGGCAACAAACATCTCGTATTCAGAAATCTTTGTTCCCTCTTCATCAAACACATCTATGAAGGCACTCATAGATTCACAGTTTTCCCGAATCCCAATAGATTGATTGTTTTTAAGCCATACACCATCTACAGAGTAAAACATCTGGTCCTTATCTATCATTCGAATCAGATACAGCTCATGTGTATCTACAGATCCGGGGATATATACTTTCTTACTCGTATCTCCATCCAGTTTTGATATAGTCGCATTTCCCCACAATGTAGTTTTCCTGTTCTTATCTGTATCAGGAATAATCCAGATATCTGCTGTTTTAACATGATTTACTACAGTGAGAGCTATATTTGCATTCTCCATTATACCCCTTTTTAGCATACACTATTCCTCGTCAGGCGCTTGACCATCATGACTGTTTATATATTAGTCTATTCCCTGTCTTCTTCAAAACATTTTCTGAACGCAGTTATGTTCTTTCCGTCTTCTCTTCCATAGATTGCAAAACATATATTATCAAAATATTTAGCATATCCATAATCCGCTAATACAGTTTTAAAACATCTTGCCACATTCTCCGGTTTATTATGAAAAGCACCGCATCCCCATGCACCCAATACCAAAGATTTATAATTATGTTCTTTTGCTACTGCCAACATTATTTGAATTCTTTTTATCATTGCTGCGTCTATCTTATCCCCAGGTGTGAAAGCCGCAAGCCCTATCCTATTAGGTGCAGGGACTGTGATAACTCCTGCTAAAAAAGGCTCCTTAACAAGTTCACATCTCTCATTTCTAAACACGCAAACATCTGATAAAAGCATATAATCAGATTCAACAGGTATAGCATGCAGGTTATTATACTGATACATTTCTTTTGCTTTTGAAGAACCAATTGAAGCTATCAAAGTACTGCATCTGCAAAGGGCTTCCTCTTGTGCCGTAGCCCCCATTTCAAAGCCACCTCCGGGTTTATGCGCATTGGCGAAGTTCATTACCAGAGGATTATCATATCTTCTTGCAGCCTGAAATGAATCTTCCGCGAAAATACATACATTATTCAAAGCAGCTTTTTCTTTTTCACTATTCGCGAGAATCAATTCTTCTCCTAATTGTGGAGAAATCACTGTAACATTGCCATAATCAATTGCAGGCAGCTTAATAATCTCTCCCCCAATCTCATATTGAGCTTCGTTTATTATCTTCTTTGTTTCTTTGGCAATTAAAATGTTATTCATAGATACTTCCCATTCAACTGAATAAATCCGATATTATTTCACATATTCCGGATCAATTCTAATCATTTCAACAAGTGCTTTGTTTCTATAATTCAAGTCTTCACGAAGTGTAAATCCCTGTGATTCCCAGAAAGCATTTCCGCCCTCATTCTTTTTGAAGGCAACAAGAAGGACTTTATTTATTCCTTCTCTTAAGAGCGCATCAATAGCAAGATCGACAAGCTGCTTTCCTATTCCCATTCGCCTACAATCCGATGACACACAAGTATGCTGGATAATGCCTCTTCTTCCATCGTGTCCGCAAAGAATGCATCCCACAACATTTCCATCAAGCACTGCAACATAAGAAGTGCTTGGATTTCGCTTAAGATATTTTTCAATTCCTTCACGTGAATCGTCTTTATTATTCAATCCGTTTCCACACTTAATCCATAAATCGTATACTTCTTCATAATCATTAATTGTCATAAGTCTATAATCTAACAATTTTATATCCTCCCTCATATCTTAATCCATATTCTTTTATATTACTAATATAGCATTAAATGTCATGATAGTAGACATTAAATTAACCAATTCTACCTGTAGTATAAAAAGCCCTGCGATAAGAATATCTCCTATCACAGGGCCTGTTAAAACGATATGATTCCGATTATACTGTCCATCGAGGGTTGCATTTTGCACCTATGACTTTAGCGCGTTAATGTGTGTAATAGATGCGTTAGATTACAATTTTACTTTTTATCTTTCATCAATTTAATAAGCAAACTAATGCCTAAGCAAAATACAAAGCCACCCAAAATAATAAATAACGACCAACATATATTCCAATATGATGAACTCGTATCAAACATACTATCAAGCAGAGTCTTCCAAAACTTCAATCTGGTTGCAATGGCAAAAAGGTCAAACAATACATAACTTCCACCACCGATGTAAATCCATCTCCACCAATAATTTTGCTTTCTTTCTCTTATAAACACCACAATACCTGCAATACACAATAGCGCAAGAACTCCCATTGTAGCATAGTATGGTACTCCTTTATTCTCTAATATACCCATCCAAAATGAAGCATAAGATTCTCTGTCAAATAACCCCCATATTCGATGCAAATGGAACAACCCAAAAAACATGAAAAACCAGGGTTCCCAGCAATATATCTTTTTCATTAATTTTTCTCCTCGTATCCCTGTAAATAGGAATCTATCTGCTTTCCCATTGCTCTTTCGTCATAATGTTTGTATGACCAACTCTTACTTCATTAAGTAATGGCACAGGAACTTCATCACAGGTATGATGGTAAGTAAAGCCAAGTTTCTCCTGAACTCTTTTTGATTTTTCATTACCATCATAGTATCCACACCAGATTGTAGTCATACCAAGTTCATCAAAGCCTCGCCTTATAAGAGCACTTGCTGCCTCTGGCATATAACCTCTACCCCAAAATGGTTCACCAAGCCAATAGCCCAGCTCACATTCATCATTTCTTTCCGTCATATCTGTGTGACCATTTAATTTAAGTTCAACAGCTCCTATTGCAACATTATTATCTTTTTCACAAATCGCGTAGCATTCGGCTCCGTTAAAAACATTGTCGATAACATATCTGCTTGATTCTATGTCTTTATGCGGAGGCCAACCTGCAATTGGTCCAACATTAGGATTCTTAGCATATGTAAATAAGCTTTCCGCATCGTCCTGCGTCCATTTTCTTAAAATTAATCTTTCTGTTTCTATTATCATCTGATTTATATCGGGCGTGCGGACAAAAAGTTGGACTGAATAACGTACGAAAGAAACTATGAGTTATTCAAAAGAACAGATTACCGCCGCTCTTTTATTGTTTGATAAGACTGGATCACCAGCCAAAGTTAAAGAGTTACTAGGTTATCCCTCTATAAGTATGCTCTACTTATGGAAAGAATGGTATCCAGATTTATA
>DCIR01000082.1 GCA_002317155.1 Lachnospiraceae bacterium UBA1721 | reverse complement strand
AATCTTCTTGTAACTTATGAGACTGAGAGACGACCACTTAAGCGCTCAATGGTTGAGTCAATTATCAGGAATCATCTGCTATGAGCTGTGTTAAATACTATCTTCAGTGAACGAAATGATGTATTTCTTTGTTTCGCTGGTAGTATATACTACGTTTTTCTCTTTTTAAACCGGTGGATTATATCTTCTTATACTGATATAATATTGTCAATTGAAATAAAAACTTATTAGCAGAGTTAGTACATCGGTAGTACATCGGCTTCCCAAGCCGAGGAGGCGGGTTCGATTCCCGTACTCTGCTTTTGCTTTGCTAAAAAATAACATATCTAAATGCAGAACCATATTATCTCGTGAAGTAAGCATCATAACGACTTAATCCTCCCTAGCGATAGGGAGGATTTTTTTATGCAAAAATTGAAAATTTAAAAAACTTCAATCTTTCTTCAATCTTTCGGCTATATGATGCATACATAACAAAGAGAAAGGACGTTAACAATATGAAATATAAGAAAATAATCCCTATATTACTAATAAGCACAATGCTAGCTGCTGGATGTGGTACATCAGCTAATAACATAACGGGAGGATCGGGCGTGTCACAGACATCAGAGGCAGAAAGTAGCGAGGAAGCTGCTGATTCGGAATCCACTAACGGTCAGAAAATGTCTTCTTCAGAAGAAGCGGATGCCAAGGATTACTTCTCGGACAGAGATCTATCAGGCGAAGTTGATGAATCAGATGCGATAACCATTAGCCTTAATGGCAATACGGCTTTGGCAGATTCCGATAAGGTCAGCGTAAATGGAGCAACAATAACCATTAAGGAGGAAGGAACCTATATCCTTGAAGGGAATCTGCAGGATGGCAATATCATAATCGATGCCGATGAGGAGGCCAAGGTTCAGCTTGTGCTAAATGGTGCCACTATTAACTCGAATACATTTGCCCCAATATATGTTATCAATGCAGACAAAACCTTTGTGACACTTGCGTCAGGAATGGAAAATGAGCTCAGCAATGGCGGAAGCTTCACACAAATCGATGACAATAATGTAGATGCAGTAATTTTCTCAAAAGACGATTTAACAATTAATGGAAGCGGAGCCTTAACAATTAATTCTCCTGGTGGACATGGAATTGTCAGTAAGGATGAGATAACAATAACGGATGGTATTTTAACTATAACATCAGCACAAACTGCAATCAAAGCGAACGATGGAATTGCTATAGCAGGCGGAAGCTTTACATTAAACGCAGACAGCGACGGACTTCATGCAGAAAATGATGATGATGACAGTCTGGGATACATATACATTAAGGATGGAACATTCAACATCATGGCAGGAGATGACGGTATTCATGCGACTACAACCCTTGTTGTGGACGGCGGAGACTTTGACATTCAGGCTGTGGAAGGTATGGAAGCTACCAATATCACAATTAATGACGGCAATATTAATATCCAGGCGTCCGACGACGGAATCAATGCTAGCAGTAAGTCGTCAGCATACTCAGTGAAGATCACTTTTAACGGAGGAAATACAACCATAGTAATGGGCGCCGGGGATACAGACGGTGTAGATGCCAACGGTGATATCGAGATTAATGGTGGAACAATTGATGTTACGGGCAATTCTACCTTTGATTATGACAATACAGGTGTTATTAATGGTGGTACCGTCATAGTGAATGGCGAGGAGGTAACAACTCTACCAAATCAGATGATGGGTGGCCCTGGCAAAATGAATGGCACTGACAAAAATGGCGGCCAGGGTGGACCGGGTGCCCCAGATGGAGAACCAGGAAACATGGGTCCAAGGCCGGATGACATGGGCAGAGCTCCGAGAGATATGAATGGAGGTGTGTAAATGGAGAAGACAGTTCAGAGCAGTTTCAAGCGATATGAGAAAAAATACCTGTTGACTTATAAACAGTATAAAAGGCTTCTTGATGGAATGCAGAATTATGTGAAGCCAGATGAATATGGTCAGACAACTAACTGCAGCCTCTACTACGATACAGATAGCTGGGACCTGGCTAGGAAATCCATTGAAAAGCCGGTCTATAAGGAGAAGCTAAGAGTGCGTAGCTACGGGGTTCCCCACGACAGTGATAAGGTGTTCGTAGAAATCAAGAAGAAATACGAGGGTGTGGTTTATAAACGAAGGCTAACGGTTACGGCTGAACAGTCGGAGGGCTATCTTGAAGGCACCATCCATCTACTACACAAAAGCCAGATTGGAAATGAAGTGGAGTGGTTCCAGAAGCGCTACCATGCTAAGCCAAAGGTCTATATTGCCTACGACAGAACTTCCTTTGCTGGCATCCAGGATTCGCAGCTAAGAATTACTTTTGATCAGAATATAAGATTCAGGGAAAACGCCCTGGATCTGAGAAAAGGCGACTATGGTCAGTGCATGCTTCCGCCGGGGAATGTCCTTATGGAAATTAAAATACCCGGAACAACCCCATTGTGGCTTGTACATCTGCTATCAGAGATAGATGCAAGGCCGACCTCTTTTTCGAAATATGGAAACTACTATAAAGAATATGTTATGAATACTCAGAGAAAGGAAAAAATACACAGTGCTTAATACAATTATCGAATCAACAATAACTCTACAGTCTTTCTTATTATGTACACTCACATCCCTTGCATTGGGACTGTGCAGCGCATTTCTAAGTAGATATAAAAACAAAACAAGTCAGAGCTTCCTTATCACTATAGCAATGCTTCCGGCAATTGTTCAGATGATCATCATGTTAGTTAATGGCAATATCGGTGCCGGTGTTGCAGTCGCAGGCGCTTTTGGCCTGGTAAGATTCCGTTCCGCCCAGGGAAATGCAAGAGAGATTATGTCCATTTTCATGGCAATGGCTCTGGGTCTTGCGACAGGAATGGGCTATATTGG
>DCIR01000033.1:11016-11303 GCA_002317155.1 Lachnospiraceae bacterium UBA1721 | reverse complement strand
TACGGCTAAATTATTTAACCACAGGTTTATTGACGATAGATTCAATTGGTGCTATTCTATCTTTCACGCGGCGAAGGTGCGCGATAGATTATTGGTTGTATGCTGTGGTGAAGCATATCGAGTTTTGGATTAGAAATTTGTACTTATTCATAATTTAACATTGTTTACTTATTCACGGTGTTTTTACGGAGGTATACGTTATGAACAGACCTTATTTTGACCTCGTTGCTACCGGTAAGAGAATGCGTGATATTCGTAAATCGAGAAAGATTTCTGTTGAACAGGTT
>DCIR01000033.1:10123-10935 GCA_002317155.1 Lachnospiraceae bacterium UBA1721 | reverse complement strand
CCTCAGGCCGATACCCTGATTGCCCTTAGCATTCTGTACCATGTTAACCCGATTGAATTTTTCCAAGAGGACGCGCAAGCGTCCTCTTATGTTTTTAAATACATGGGTATAATCTTTGATATGTGCTGAAAACACCTCAAAAACAAGTTATAATAGACACAAGATGCTTTGAAAATGAAGTGAATCATTATGAAGTAAACAAAGGACCGAATAAATATGGAAAATAAGATAAATCCCGAAGTAAAGGAATTACTGGATAAGCTGACAGATGCGATGAAGGAATGCGGGCAGCTTATTTTGAATGCGGACAGAAGTGAAGCCATGGTTGATGAAAAGGCAGGACATGCCAATTTTGTAACAACATACGACAAAATGGTGCAGGTAAAGTTGCAGGAAAAATTTGCAGAGATTTTACCGGAAGCAGTGTTTGTCGGAGAAGAGGAAGATATACACGCTTCTATCGAAAAGGGACTCGCATTTATAGTTGATCCAATCGATGGAACCACCAATTTTATCAAAGACTATCACACCAGTGCTATCTCAGTAGGACTTCTTAAGGACGGTGAGCAGTATTTGGGTGCGGTGTACAACCCTTATTTGGACGAGCTTTTTACAGCGGTAAAAGGATGCGGTGCATATCTTAATGGAAAGCCTATTCATGTGTCAAAGCAGCCTCTTTCAAATGGTATAGTTTTGTTTGGAACAGCGCCCTATTATGAGGAACTGAATAAGGCATCATTCGACATGGCATACGATTATTTTAAGAAGGCGCTCGACATCAGAAGAAGTGGTTCGGCAGCGCTAGATTTGTG
>DCIR01000033.1:0-10018 GCA_002317155.1 Lachnospiraceae bacterium UBA1721 | reverse complement strand
GGAATTGTTACTACAGTAGAGGGGGGAGCGATTACTTTTGATAAGCCCTGTTCTGTGCTGGCGAGAAATATGTAGTGGTACGATGAAGCGCGATGTATGGATGAGATGCACAGATGCGACATACTACTGATATCAAGTGTTTTGCAATGTGTTACATTACAATCGATAACAATAATAGTGTATGAGTAACTGATTATATGAGGAGGCTGAAATGATAAAACTTACTGATATTACAAACATTTTGAAAAGTGCGAAGATGACTCTCCATATGGAGCCCCATTTTGTAATTGAGTTAAAAATTGACTCAGAGCTTAGTTGTGATAACAAAATAGAGCTATTACAGCGTCCCGGCAGTAAGGCATATTATTTCAATCCGGACTGTTGCAAGGTTAGAATTAATTATATAGCAGAGGATGAAGTTTCGGAGTTCCATCCTTATATGAACCTGGTAGATAAGCAGTATGATAATATGTACGATTTGATTTCAGACTGCTTATTCAGAATCTTTAAGGATTATGGGGAATCTATGGATTTCTTTTTGGAAAATATTGAGGTAAAGAGTGATCCATGTACAGCAGGATTTTTCAATAAATATACCTTTGACAAGATAATGCATGGCTATTGGGCTCGCAAACATGTGGATTTTGAATGTGTTAGGTATACGGACGGAGATCTTGAGAAAAGAGGAAAATCATCAGAATCCAAATTGGCAAATGATAGACAGATGAATAAAGAAGCTCTTAACAGAATGGAAAAGCTTGCTATCTGTGAGGAGCAGATTGGTATTTTTAGGGATTCTTATCAGATACCGCTTACCATTGTCGAGGGCAATAAGCTGAGACAGGGCTTATTATCTGATGACGAGTTTCAGTTAGCCATGGAGCTGAGTGAAGAGAATAATTATATCGTCTATTATGCTATTCGGAATAAAGGTCATTATATGGACGGCGCAGAGTTCGAAAAGATTACATTTTTAGTCGTTACTCCATATAAGGAAGACTGGATAAATGTACATAGGGAGATTGATAAAGGCTTTATAGAGGCATATGTGTACAATAAAGAAATTCCGGATTATTCTGAACTGTCAGGAGTAAAGATAGAGAATATAGAGGGGATTTTAGTGGATATAGAGGAGTAGCATGGAATCTACAATTTTAAGGGGAGATAATCAAATAGGTGGCTCGGTAGTGGAGATTACTACCGATGCCGGTAAGAGAATATGGGTGGATTTTGGATCAGAACTGTCTGTAAAAGAAGAATTTTCGACTGATCGTATGCTTATAGATCGAATGAGAAATGAAGCTACAAGACCTCATGCGGTCTTTTTTACGCACATTCACGGTGATCATATTGGACTGTTGGCGTATGTGGAAAAAGGTGTAAAAGTATATATTGGTCCGGTTGCAATAGAAATGCTAAAGAATATCCGTGAAGCATTAATAGGGGTTGAAAAGGACGTTGAAAAGCGGGCTTTGTTAAAACGAGAACAGGATATTCTTTCGGGAGATACTACAGTTAAATATGAGAACAAGCAACGGGTATACGATAGCGAATTGGGTATTTGGTATACAGCGCTTCGTGTCGACCATTCAGTATTTGATTCATATATGCTCAAGTTTGAAATTGATGGAGAAGTGCTTGTTCATACAGGTGATTTCCGTTCTCATGGTCGCTTGGGTGATGAACTGCTTTCGGATGTAAGAAAGCACATGGCAGGAAAAGTAGATAAACTCATCATTGAGGGAACAATGATGACCAGACTTAACGAAACGGTCATGACTGAAGATGAAATGCAAAAGAAAGCTAAAGAGATATTTTCCAAGAATAAATATGCATTCCTGATGTGTTCATCAACAAATGTTGACAGCTTAGCTTCATTTCATAATGCGATGAAGAATGTAGATAAGGATAGAAAATTATTCTGTACCGATTATGTATATAGTCAGTTGCAGATATATACAGAATTGATTGGAAAAAAAGAAAACAGAGAAGAATATATTTTCAGCAATATCGAAAGATTCCCTCGTCGTAAAGGGGAATTAACCAAAGAGATGAAGGATCACGGTTTCGTAATGTTGGTTGGTAAGAGACATAGTTATCGTGAACGAATTCGTGCATTGAGCGATCTTAATCCGACTTTAATATATTCAATGTGGGAAGGTTATCTTGAGGAAGATAAAGAATATACTGATAAAGATATAATCAGAACTGTTAGCTGTGTCGGTCCCAATGTTAATATGCTTCACACAAGCGGACATGCAACAGCAAAAACTTTGACAGAAATCATCAATATTATCGATGCAAAAACAATATGTCCTATTCACACAGAGAATCCATTTGGATTCTATATGCTGGATATTACTAATGAGATGAGAAACAGAATATGCATCGATATTGATAAGATTAATGAAGCAAGAGAAGAGGAGATTGTGGATTGCCGTGATCTATTGAAGGTGCGTGAATACGATTTCTCAACAGGAGAAAAAGATTGCAGGGCAATAATTGAGAAGTTTCCTGCACTTTGGAAGGAATTGTCAGAAGGAGGTGTTTTACATCCCATTATTCAGCTGGTAAAGGGGGATGATGATTTAGAACTGGAAAGGGATGATGAGTTAGAACTCTGTTTTAGAGGAAACGATTCTTCTTCTGAGAAAAGAGTTACTGTTTATTATAATAATCATGAGTTTTTCTCAGTTGGCATCGTGAATAAAAAGGGAAGGATATCTTTTAATAAGAGCCACGCCAGATACTGGAAGACAGAGGATGAAGCGAATGATATTTTGAGTACTCAGTATGGTTTCGTTCTTAATCACAGCACGGACAGATATGTTAAAAATTTTGATGTGATAAGTCTTGATGAACTGAAAAGAATACGTGATATGAGAAAAGAAATTATGGAGACATATTTTTCTTTGAGTCATGTATATGATTATTTTAAGAATGAAAAACTGGAAAAACCTTTGGACAAGCTTGAACTGGAAAAGTATGAGCAGCAAAGACTTATGAGTTCTAATACCGAATGCAAAAACGGTTACTATATCTATGATATGGAGTACGCTCAGCCATTTTTTAACAGTGATGTTAAGAATTTCTACAAGTTGATAACAGGTGGATTAAAACAAAACAAGCCGGATTCTTTGGCAATCAGATTTGATGAAAAGGGTGTTCCCAAGGCGTTAGTTTTTATTGAACTCAAGTCGACTGAGAGTGCGATGAAGGGAAAAAGTAGTATTTATAATCATATTATCGGTATGAAAAACTATGTCAACAATCCATTGAACAGACCATTCATAGCACACAGGAAGAAGGAAGCATATGAGATAATGCGTAGTTATAAAGCATTAGGTATTCATAACTGTGATGTGACAGATTTTAAGATGTCTGATTTCGAGGCTTTAGACATAGAACTTTTAGTAGTTATAACCGATAATACTCCGGAGAATGTGTTGAGTGCCAAGAGCTATTATGACATACCGGAGAATATGGATAAGATAAAAAAGACTGCCAATATGGGTTCAGTTAAATGCGGTATTTTGTTGCTGGAAAAGGATAACTTTAAGCTTGATTTTAACAAAATCATATATGAATAATGGCTGAAGAAATAATTATTGAACTAAAGAAAATCGAGAGGCAGCTGGTCCTTTATAAGTACTTCGGAAGTGATTGCATCAAGGAGAAGGATGAAGCATTGTCTTTATATGGAATCCCTACGTCGACTATATACAAAGATATCAAAGATCTGACGGATGCAGGTTTGATATCGATCAGGTATGATGCGACGCTTAAGGAGTATGTCTATTCAAACGCTCGCGATAAGTATGATATCAGTAGGGAAAAACCGGCTCGCGCCAGACATTTGCTAAGACTTAGACGTCTTGGCAGATGTATGAGAGAACTGTACAACGATCCTACATCCTATGAATATGAGTTTGATGATAAAGATGTTGAGAAGTATTCGGTTGTATTTATCAGAGGGGAAAAGAGTTGTAAAGATTATTACAGAGAATTGTTCCCTGATGTGTCTGCGAGAACCATGGAGAGGGATTTTATCACTCTAACCAGGATTGGTTATCCTATTCGATATAATAGGGAATTGCAGCGGTATGATTTTTTTGATGCAATGTCCCTTGATACGGATTATTGTATGGTACCCGGAGTCTTTTACGATAAAGAGAAGGGGCAGTTGTGCAGAAAATGTGGTGAGTATTATGACATGGAGCTTCAAGAGAATTATCTGGAATCAATTCGAGGTATGAGAGCAGGTCTTCCTGTAGATGAATGGGCACCATATTAGATGAATAGGTATCATAATAACTGTAAGAACAGTCTTAAACATTTAGATGTTTAAGGCTGTTTTTTGTTAATAAAAGGCTATATGGAGGCGCGATGCGACATACAGATGGTAGTGATATGCCAAGGGTCTGATACGATGCTTAATGTAAACAGTTAACAGCGTAATACATACGGAGGAAATGCTAATGAGTGAGTTTGATAAGGTAATTGGATATGAATCTATAAAGCGTGAATTGATGCAGATTTGTGACATGATTCGCAACAGAGAAAAGTATGAAAAAGTAGGTGCCAAGCTTCCAAACGGATTATTGCTTCATGGAGAACCGGGACTGGGAAAATCACTGATGGCAAAATGTCTGATGGATGAATGTGGATTGAATTCATACACTATAAGAAGAAATAAAGGTGGTGAGGATTTTATTGATAGCATCACGTCAATATTTGAGGATGCTGTGAATAATTCTCCGTCAATAGTGCTACTAGATGATATGGATAAGTTTGCAAATGAAGACCAGGGACATCGTGATGCGGAAGAATATGTAACAATTCAGGCTGCAATAGATGACGTAAAAGATAAAGATGTGTTTGTGGTGGCAACAGCGAACGATTTATACAAGTTGCCGGATTCACTGATACGAGCAGGAAGGTTTGACAGAAAAATAGATGTCGAAAGTCCATCAAAGAAAGAAGCTGCGGAAATAATAGAATTCTTTCTTAAGGACAAAAAAGTGTCAGATAATATTAACTATGATGATTTATGTAAGATGATCAGTTACAATTCCTGTGCACAGTTAGAGGCAATATTAAATGAAGCGGCAATAAACGCAGCATATGCAGGTAAAGAAAATATCGAGATGGAGGATTTGATAAATGCAGTTCTGAGGCAAGAGTATAATTCACCGGATGACTATTCGGAAATGTCAGAAGAGGAAATCAGACATACTGCTATACATGAAGCGGGTCATGCGGTAGTAAGTGAAATTGTAGAGCCCGGAAGTGTAGGACTTATCTCGATCAGATGTAAAGGAAAAGCTATAGTAAATGGATTTGTGCACAGATGTGAGAGCTTAAAAAGGAGACCTTATCATATATTGGTGTCACTTGGTGGTAAGGCGGCGGTTGAATTGAACAGATGTGAGACAGTAGCCAGCGGATGTCAGAATGATTTGACAAGTGCATACAGTAATATCAGAGCAGGAATATCTGATAATGCGATATTGGGATTTGAATTGATGGACATATCAACGCACGGTAATAAACTTTCAGACAGCACAAATGAACGAACAGAAGCGGTGGTTTATGCAGAAATGGAACGCTATTTTATGAAGGCTAAAGATATTCTTATTAAGAATAAAGAATTTTTGGATAAGCTCACAGAACTGTTGATTGAGAAGAAGACTTTACTATATTCCGATGTTCAGAGAGTTCGCGAAAGTGTGACAATAAGAGAGGTTTATATATAGGACAGGAAGCTGCTGATTTTGCAATAATACAGTTTTAGCGACAAATAAGAGAAATAACCGACTTTATTTTGTACTTTTAATTGTATATCTTATTGCTCTTATATTATAATCTGATGATGTCGGCTATTATATCTAAACAGATTATTGAGAGCCCTATGGAAATCGATAGTTTGATAGGAACGAATTGTTGATTGAATATAGTGGCAAAATGAGGAGGACAGGATTATGGAAAGAGTAAAAGATGCAAACAGCAGCAAGATGGGAAAGATGATAGTAGGAATCATTGTTGCCGTGCTTGCAGTAATAGTAATTATTTCATCAGTAGCAATTATTCCTACAGGATACACAGGTGTTAGAGTAACCTTCGGACAGGTTTCAGATGCAGTAGTACCTAATGGATTTAACTTAAAGATTCCTTTTGTACAGACAATTATTCAGGTTAACAACAAGCAGCAGGATATTACTTTTACAAATACTATTTCTGCTGAGACCGAAGAGCGTAATGAGGTATACTTCAGCGGAGTAACCGTAACTTATTCTATCAGCGCTTCTAAGTCTTCATGGATTTATTCTCATGTAAGTGATTATAAGAACAATCTTGTATCAGAGAACCTTGTAGGTAGTGCTCTTAAGAGCGTATCTAAGACACTTACCCCTACCGATGTTACCAGCCGTACTATTATTGAGCCCCTTGTAAAGGATAGCGTTCAGGCATCATTGGATGAAAAGTATGGCCCCGGCGTAGTAATGATTAACAAAGTAGTCATCAGCAATGCTACATTCGATGAAGAGTACAATCAGAAGATTGCTCAGAAGCAGCAGGCTCAGATGGCTTATGAGACTCAGCAGATTGAGAACCAGACAGCTATAGAGAAGGCAGAGGCAGAAGCACAGGTAAAGCTTACTCAGGCAAATGCAGATGCACAGGCACTCGTAATTGAGGCGCAGGCAGAGGCAGAAGCTAACCAGCTTCTTACCGAATCACTTTCTGAAGAAGTACTTAAGAACAAGGAAATCGAGAAGTGGGATGGAGAGCTTCCGGATGTATATGTTGGATCATCAGAAGATAGCAACACAATGCTTGAGATTACTAGCGACCTTTTAGATTAATAGCACGATCAAGCACGACAGTGTGATGAGTCCCCTTTTATCGGATAACCGATAGAAGGGGATTTTTATTTGTGAATAGAATATTTTTGTGACGAAAGTCTATAGAAATATATGGTTATACAGTAGATGTGTTGTATAA
The DNA here is from genome assembly GCA_002317155.1 of Lachnospiraceae bacterium UBA1721. Lineage (GTDB taxonomy): Bacteria > Bacillota > Clostridia > Lachnospirales > Lachnospiraceae > AC2028. The sequence goes on along the minus strand of DCIR01000033.1, from coordinate 3,013 downwards.
TAAAATAGGTTTTAAGGCAATTAATGTAAAATATGTAATTACAAAATAGATAATTAAGCGTCATTGAATTTTAAACGCTGAGGAGATAGTACTTGGAAGACAATAATCTTAACGAAAAAAAGTTGATACTGTTGGTAGATGATGATCCTGTTAATCTTAAGAGAGCGCAGCTTATTTTAGCAAAGGAAGGATATGCTATAGCGGCAACTCTTTCCGGAGAGCAGGCGCTGTTATTTCTTGAAAAAAGACAGCCGGATATTATTTTGCTTGATATAAATATGCCAGAAATGGATGGTTTTGAGGTGCTTGAACGTATTAAGGCCAAGGAAGAGTGGAGAGAGATCCCTGTGATTTTCCTGACTGCTGATGATGACCAGGAGACAGAGGTTAGAGGTCTTCGCGCTGGGGCTCTTGATTTTGTAACCAAGCCTTTCATGGAGGATATTGTAAAGCAGAGAGTTAAGCATCTGCTGGAGCTTAATCATCTTCAGAAGCAGCTTAAGGAAGAGGTAGAGCGCCAGACAGCAAAGGCCGAGGAACGTCGCCGCCAGGTTGAGGAGATGTCATTTCAGACAGTTCAGGCACTCGCAGATGCCATAGATGCTAAGGATAAATATACAAACGCACATTCAACAAGAGTATCTGCTTATTCTGTTGCTTTGGCCGAGGAGCTCGGTTGGGATAAAAACCATGTGGCAGATCTTAAATATGCGGCACTACTTCACGATGTAGGAAAAATCGGTGTGCCGGACACGATACTTAATAAAGCCGCAAAACTTACAGAGGTTGAGTATTCAATTATTAAATCTCACACAATATCAGGTTCTGATATTATGAAAAGTATTACATCTGTGCCCGGAGCAGAAGAGGTGGCCAGAAACCATCATGAGCGCTTTGACGGAAATGGATATCCTGATCATTTAATAGGAAAGAGCATTCCTGACATGGCCAGAATCGTGTGCATTGCGGATGCATATGATGCCATGAATTCAAAACGTGTCTACAGACATTCACTTCCCAAAGATGTCATCAGGAGTGAACTTGTGAATGGAAAAGGAACTCAGTTCGACCCTGATTATGTGGAAGTATTTATCCGTATGCTAGATGAAGGCAGATTAGATTCATTCGAGGAAAAGAATAAGCTTGTCAGCATGACAGAGGACTCTGCAACTTTGCTTTCGCACGTAATGAAGAGCGCGTTTGAAGGTGGATATTCTGCACATACCGATGCATTGACAGGTCTTCCTTTAAGAGCAGTTGCAGAGCAAAGAATCAAGGCAGAGATGCTTGAGAAAAACGGATGCCTCATACTGATTGACCTTGACAACTTAAAGAAGGTTAACGATATATATGGACACACATATGGAGATGTGTTGCTTAAGGGAATCGGTGATCTCCTGGCAATATATACTGACAGTGGTGTAGCAGCGAGATTGGGCGGAGATGAATTTTTGCTCTATCTGCCTACAGACAGTAAGGCAGAGGTTGAGACTACACTTCGTTCATTGTATGAGGGATTTGCCAGAAAAATCTCGGGCAATGTAATGTTTGCATCAAATTCGCTTTCGTCCGGTGTATGCTTCACCACTCCTGAAGATGAATTTGAAATGGTATACAGCAGTGCTGACAAGGCGCTTTATTTTGCAAAGCAAAACGGTAAGGGTAGATATCATTTCTTCGATAACAGTGATGGCGAAGAGGATGCCGGAGATATTGATATCGAGAAGCTTATGAATACCGTATCGGTTGCAGGTGATTACACCGGTGCAATGAAGGTTGAGTACAGAGAGTTTACCAAACTGTTCGAGTACTCAAGGAAGATGAAGAGACGATACAAATATGATGAGCAGCTGGTGCTTATAACAGTGAACGCGGACGAGATGGGTTCAGCTCCGCTTGAGAAGCTGGAGAATGCGGTATCAGTATTGGAGAACGCTATTAGAAACACTGTTCGTACTGTAGATGTATGTTGCAGATACAGCAGTCTTCAGTTTCTGGTAGTGCTTTTTGGTACAACGCAGGTACAGGTGCCGGAGATTGTAGGAAGAATTTTTGATGATTACTATAAGTCTTGTCCCGAAAAAGGAATTAAGCTTGAGTATGTTAGTTCAGAAATAGTATAATTAAATATAGTCATGATACATGAAAGAAAGGAAAAGCCATTGTCTTTGTGACGATGGCTTACTTTGTTAAAAATGAAACCTGATATTACAAAAGAATGTGTCAAGTCGCTGCTTGATACCAAATTTATAAAAGTGTATGACCTTCAATATGCCGAGGGAAAGCATTATTATGATGCAACCCGCAGGAGCGCGGAGGAGCTTATTGCGACTAAGACCGATGAGGATTTTAAGAAGATGCTTCCGGATGCGGTTACGTGTGCGGTGATATTGGTTGGTGACGGGAAGAAGGGGATTGTAGGCGAGTTAGGTAAGGATGGCATGTTCGAGCCTAGGTTGTTACTTTCAAGAGAATTCAGATACCCTGCAGGAAGATTTTTATTGAGCCCTCCGGCCGGCCTTATAGATCCTGAAGATAAGGAAGGTTATCTGTGTGCTCTTTTAGATGAAAGCAATAAAATAAGTGAAACTGAATTAAGAAGACTGGCAGATGAAGCCCTTATCAGTACCGCGAAGAGAGAAATCAAGGAAGAAACCGGTTTGACGGTAGGCCCTGATGTTGACATTTTTGTGATAAATCAGTTGTTATTTTCAACTCCAGGAATGACCGACGAAAGCAATGCGCTTGTATGTGCAGTGATAGATGTGGAAGATGCGCTTAAAGCTGAGGCAGTGAAAGAGAATTTGTCATATGGCGAGGCTTCAAAGACTGATTGTGTTAAACTGATTGAAAATATACTTACTACGGAAGGTGCAGTAGGCAGCGAAGTGTTCGATGGATTTGTGCTGGTGACTGAGGCTGAAGCAAGAGAGATTATCAAGAAGGGAAGAGACAGCTATGATAATTTCTTCTCTGTATATACCTGGTGTGTGCTGATGTATTTTGTATCAGG